>NZ_JBKJPP010000135.1:0-5302 GCF_046595215.1 Lapillicoccus sp.
CCCATCTTGCCGTGGGCCACGGCGGTGCGGGCCTCGGGCACGAGCTCGCGCACCCGGGCCGCGGCCTTCTCGATGGTCGACACCTTGTTGTGCACGAGGAAGACCTGGCCCTCGCGCATCAGCTCGCGCCGGATCGCGGCCGTCAGGGTCTTCTCGTCGTAGGCGCCGACGTAGGTGAGCACCGGGTGGCGCTCCTCGGGCGGCGTCTGCAGCGTCGACATCTCGCGGATGCCGGTCACCGCCATCTCGAGCGTGCGCGGGATCGGCGTGGCCGACATCGCGAGCACGTCGAGCGAGGTGCGCAGCGCCTTGAGCTGCTCCTTGTGCTCGACGCCGAAGCGCTGCTCCTCGTCGATGACGACGAGCCCGAGGTCCTTGAAGGCCACCTCCTTGGACAGGATGCGGTGGGTGCCGATGACGAGGTCGACCGAGCCGTCGGCTAGGCCGTCGAGGACCGCCTTGGCCTCGCGGTCGCTCTGGAAGCGCGACAGCGCGCGCACGACGACCGGGAACCCGGCATACCGCTCGGCGAAGGTGTTGGCGTGCTGCTGCACGAGCAGCGTCGTGGGGCACAGGATGGCCACCTGCTTGCCGTCCTGCACGGCCTTGAACGCCGCCCGCACCGCGATCTCGGTCTTGCCGTAGCCGACGTCGCCACAAATGAGGCGGTCCATGGGGACCTCCTTCTCCATGTCGGCCTTGACCTCCTCGATGCTCGAGAGCTGGTCGGGCGTCTCGACGTAGGCGAAGGCGTCCTCGAGCTCGCGCTGCCAGGGCGTGTCCGGCCCGAACGCGTGGCCCTTCGTCGCCATCCGGGCGCTGTAGAGGCGGATGAGGTCGCCGGCGATCTGTTTGACGTATCGCTTGGCCCGGGACCTGGTCTTGTGCCAGTCCGAGCCGCCCATCTTGTTGAGGGACGGCGCCTCGCCGCCGACGTACTTCGTGATCTGGTCGAGCTGGTCGGTGGGGACGAACAGCCGGTCGCCGGGCTGCCCCCTCTTGGACGGGGCGTACTCGAGGACGAGGTACTCCCGGGTCGCGCCGCCGACCGTGCGCTGCATCATCTCGACGAAGCGTCCGACGCCGTGCTGTTCGTGCACGACGTGGTCACCCGGACGCAGCTGCAGGGGGTCGACCTGGCCCCGCCGACGTGACGGCATCCGCCGCATGTCCTTGGTCGAGCCGCCCTGGCCCGGCTGCCCGGTGAGGTCGCTCTCGGTGACGACGGCGAGGCGCCGCTCGGGGTCGACGAACCCGCGGCCGAGGCAGCCGGTGGTGACGTGGACGAGCCCGGGGGTGATGTCGTCGCCCATCGGCTCGAGCGTCGTCGGCACCTCGTGCTCACCGAGCACCTCGTGCACGCGGCGGGCCAGGCCGTGACCGTCCGTGGCGACGACGACCTGCCACTGCTGCGCGGTCCAGTCGCGCAGCTGGGCGACGGCGGCCTCGGTGTCGCCGCGGAAGGGGTCGACGTCGGCGGTGGCCAGGTTGATCCGCTCCGACACGTCGTCGTCATCGACGAACTCGGCCAGCTCCTCGTCGGAGACGAAGGACGTCAGGGTCCACCACGGTCGGCCCTGGGCCTGGGCGTGCTCACGCACCTGGGCCAGCGACCAGTAGGACGCCGTGCCCAGGACCCCTTGCAGGTCGATCGGGACGACGTTGCCGGCGGACGCGTTGGCCCAGCTCGCGTCGAGGAACTCGGCGCTGGTGGCGACGAGGTCGTGGGCGCGGGTGCGGACCCGCTCGGGGTCGGTCAGCAGGACGATCGAGCCCGCGGGCAGGACGTCGAGGACCGACTCCATCCCGCCGGAGTCCTGCAGCAGCGCCGGCGACAGGGACTCCATCCCCTCGACGGCGATCCCCTCGGCCACCTTGGCGAGCATGTCGGCGACGCCCGGCAGCTGGTCGGCGAGCTGGCGGGCCCGCTCGCGCACCGCGTCGGTGAGCAGGACCTCGCGGCACGGCGGGGCCCACAGGCCGTGCTCGGCGATCTCGAGGCTGCGCTGGTCGGCGACCTTGAACCAGCGGATCTCCTCGACCGTGTCGCCCCAGAACTCGATCCGGACCGGGTGCTCCTCGGTCGGCGGGAAGACGTCGAGGATCCCTCCACGCACCGCGAACTCGCCCCGACGCTCGACGAGGTCGGTCCGCGTGTAGGCCACGGCCGCGAGCGCGTCGACGACGTCCTCGAGTGGGCGCTCATCCCCGGGGAGCAGCGTGACGGGCACGAGCTCGCCCAGGCCCTTGGCGATCGGCTGCAGGAGGGCGCGGACCGGCGCAACAACGACGGACAACGGCCCGTATGCCGGGTCGGCATCCGTCCCGGTCTCGGGGTGGGTGAGGCGCCGCAGCACGGCGAGACGTCGCCCGACGGTGTCGGAGCGGGGGCTGAGCCGCTCGTGCGGCAGGGTCTCCCAGCTCGGGAACGTCGCGACCGTCCGAGGGTCGAGGAAGGAGCCGAGAGCAGCCTCCAGATCCTCCGCCTCGCGGGTGGTCGCGGCCACGAGGAGCAGCGGCTGACGGGCGCTCTGCATGCGGGAGGCGAGCAGGGCGGTCAGGGCTGCGCGGGCCCCGCTGCTGACGGCGACGTCCACGAGTGGTGAGCGCTCAGCCGCGGCCTCGAGCACCCGTCGCACGGCGGGGCTGGCGCCCCAGACCGAGGTCACTGCCGTCAGACGGGTGGGGCCAGCAGGTGAGCTCATGGGCAACGGTTCCAACCTGTCCGGACAGCACGAAGAGCCCGCGTCGAACTGCTCAGCGGGTTGACCCAAGCCTACGGCGTGCGCCGGACCCTGACGCGGCCGGTCGGATCAGGTGCTGGTCGGGGTCAGGACGCGGTGCGACTCGGCAGGGCCGAGCGGAGCATCGTGCTCGAGGTGTGCACCGAGTAGGGGAAATAGACGACCTGCACGCCGACCTCTCGAAATCTGCGCTCGAGGTCCAGTCCCTTCGGGGTGCCCTTCCAGTCGTCACCCTTGAAGAAGACGTTGAAGTGCAGCGAGCTCCAGGTCTCGAGCTTGTCAGGGACCATCTCGGCGTGCACGGCGTCCACGAAGGAGATGTGCTGGACGATCTCGAGGCGCTCCACGAGCGGGATGACGGGTCGCTGACCCTTTGCCCTCTCGGCCATGTCATCGGACACGACGCCCGCAATGAGGTAGTCGCACCCGGACTTTGCCAGACGCAGAATGTTCAGATGACCGATGTGGAAGAGGTCATACACCCCAGGGGCGTAACCCACCCGCACTGAACTCACCCCGTAGACCTCCTCAGCGTCCTATCCAGCTACGTCGCCAGCTGGCAGGGTTACCATGCTAAGCGAGGCTCTGCCCCACCGCTGCCTTTCCAACATACGGAGCGTGAAACCGCACCGTCTCACGCTCAATGCAGGGATGCGTGCGCCCCATCTGCACGTCTAGGATCCCCCATATCGGGTGGTCCTTCCGATTTCGCGTCTTCCACCTCCCGACCCCTCAGCGGCCGAAGGGCACCATGCGCATCGCGATGATTGGCACCCGGGGCGTGCCGGCGCGATATGGGGGCTTTGAGACCTGTGTCGAGGAGGTGGGCTCCCGTCTGGCGAAGGCCGGTCATGAGGTGACCGTCTACTGCCGATCCGCCGCCGGTGGCCCGGCACCAGACTGGCACAAGGGAATGCGCCTGGTGACCCTCCCTGCTCTGCGGAGGCGGGCGCTCGAGACTCTGAGCCACACCTTCCTCTCGGTGGCGCACGTCGTGACGCACGGCCGACCGGATGCCGTGCTGGTCTTCAACGCCGCGAACGCGCCGTTCCTCCCAGCCCTGCGCCTCCGGCGACTGCCGGTGGCCACTCACGTGGACGGCCTGGAGTGGCAGCGGGGCAAGTGGGGTCCCCGCGCGCAGCAGTACTATCGCGTGGCCGAGTCGATGTCGGTGCGATGGTCCGACGCGCTCATCGCGGACGCCACCGGGATCGCCGACTACTACACCTCGGAGTTCGGGGCGCCGACCAGGCTGATCAGCTACGGGGCACCACGAGTGTCGGCCCGACCGGACGAGGTCTCCTCGCTGGGTCTGCGTCCGACCGGTTACCACCTCGTCGTCGCCCGCTTCGAGCGAGAGAACCACGTCGCCGAGATCGTGCGGGGGTACGCGCGCAGCGGCACGACGACGCCGCTTGTCGTGGTCGGCGGGGCGCCCTACGGCGCCCGCTACACCGCTGAGGTGCACGAGGCTGCCGACGACCGGGTGCGCTTCCTCGGGTCCGTGTGGGACCAGGACCTCCTGGACCAGCTCTATGCCAACGCCTTCGTCTACTGGCACGGCCACTCGGTTGGGGGCACCAACCCCTCACTCCTGCGGGCGATCGGGGCGGGGGCGGCGACGAACGCCTTCGACGTCTCCTTCAACCGGGAGGTCCTGGGCGGGTCAGGGCGCTACTGGAACGGCCCCGACGACGTGGCCCGGCTGGTGGACGAGGCCGACGGCCAGCCCGCCGAGATCCGCGCGCGGGGTGAGCTCGCGCTGGCCGAGGCCGACCGCTACGACTGGGACGAGGTCGCGGCCGCCTACGATCGACTCTGTCGAGATCTGGCCGACGGGGGCAGCCCCCGAGGACACAGAGGGTCGGGCCGACGAACGAGAGAGGGCGCGCAGTGACACAGCCCGCAGGGGACCGACGCCTCACGGAGACACTGGCCCAGACGATCGACCGGCTCCGTTCGCACCAGAAGCCCAACCGGGGCGCACCGGCATACTCGCGGTTCGTCAACCGGCCGCTCGGGCGAGTCATTGCCGCCGCGGGGTTCCGTGCCGGACTGACTCCCAACAGGGTGACGGCGATCAGCGGCACCCTCTCTCTCGTGGGGATCGCGCTCATCGCCACGACGAGGCCGACGGCGTCCTTGGGCATCGCCGTCGCCGTGCTCCTGGCTCTCGGATATGCCTTCGACTCGGCGGACGGCCAGCTGGCGCGCTTGTTGGGAGGGGGGTCCGCGGCCGGCGAGTGGCTCGACCACGTGGTCGACTGCGCGAAGATCAGCCTGCTGCACCTTGGCGTGCTGCTGAGCCTGCAGCGCACCGACGTCGCCCGCGGCTGGCTCCTGCTCCCCATCGCGTTCGTGTTCGTCGCCAACCTCTTCTTCTTCAGCTTCATCCTCACCGAGCTCCTCACCAGGACCAGGCGCGTCGGACCGGCCCCGGAGAAGGCCTCCAGCTCCGTCCTCAGGTCCCTCGTGGTGGCCCCGACGGACTACGGCCTCCTGTGCGTCGCCTTCCTCATCTGGGGCTGGACGTCGGGTTTCCTCCTGGTCTACGGCCT
>NZ_JBKJPP010000138.1:0-36812 GCF_046595215.1 Lapillicoccus sp.
GTCTCGTCGAAGGACGCCTTCCCGATGATGAAGTGGAGGTTGGCGTGCTTGTCGGTGCGGAACTCGATCTTGCCGCCCTTGATGTCGGTCACGGCCTTGGCGACATCCATGGTCACCGTGCCCGTCTTCGGGTTGGGCATCAGGCCACGCGGGCCGAGGACCTTGCCGAGCCGACCCACCTTGCCCATCATGTCAGGCGTCGCGACGACGGCATCGAAGTCGAGCCAGCCGCTGGAGACCTTCTCGAGGAGGTCGTCAGAGCCGACGAAGTCCGCGCCGGCCTCACGAGCGGCCTCGGCCTTCTCGGCGGTGGCGAAGACCAGGACCCTGGCGGTCTTGCCGGTGCCGTGCGGCAGGTTGACGGTGCCACGGACCATCTGGTCGGCCTTGCGCGGGTCGACACCCAGGCGCATGGCCACCTCGACGGTCGCGTCGTACTTGATGCTGGTGGTGTCCTTCGCGAGACGGACCGCCTCGAGGGGGGGATAGATCTTGCCCGGCTCGATCTTCTCGGCCGCGGCCCTGTAGGCCTTGCTGCGCTTCATGTCTGCTCCTGCGTGTGCTGTGGTTCGGGGAGTTGTGGTGAGTCGGACCAGCGCGGTCCTGCCACGGACACGGCATACGCGGGGGTATGCCGTGTGCTCACCCCGGGCCGTGGCCCGGGGTCGGTCGGGCTCAGTAGCCCTCGGTGGTGATGCCCATGGAGCGGGCGGTGCCGGCGATGATCTTGGCGGCAGCCTCGATGTCGCTGGCGTTGAGGTCCTCCATCTTGACCTGGGCGATGTCACGGACCTGGGCGGCCGACAGCTTGGCCACCTTGGTCTTGTGCGGCTCGCCGGAGCCCTTGGGGACGCCGGCCGCCTTCTTGATCAGCTCGGCCGCCGGCGGGGTCTTGGTGATGAACGTGAAGGAACGGTCCTCGAAGACCGTGATCTCCACGGGGATCACGTTGCCGCGCTGGCTCTCCGTCGCAGCGTTGTAGGCCTTGACGAACTCCATGATGTTGACGCCGTGCTGGCCGAGGGCCGGACCGACGGGCGGTGCGGGCGTGGCCTGGCCGGCCTGGATCTGCAGCTTGATGAAGCCTGCGACCTTCTTTGACTTGGGGGGCATGTCTCTGGGTCCTTTGATGCTTTCGAGGGATGTGCTGCGTGGGCCCGCCGTGAGGTCGGGCAGGGCGGGTGAAACCCTCCGGTCAGATCTTGGCGACCTGGCTGAAGGACAGCTCGACCGGGGTCTCCCGGCCGAAAATCGAGACGAGCACCTTGAGCTTCTGGGTGTCGGGGTTGATCTCGGAGATCGACGCGGGCAGGGTCTCGAACGGACCCTCCATGACGGTGACGGACTCGCCGACCACGAAGTCGACGACCTGCACCTCCTTGGACCGGCCGGAGCCGCCAGGGCCGCCACCGGCGGCCGCGGACTCCGCTGTCTCAAGGTCGGGGGCGAGCATGACGAAGACCTCGTCGTGGCTGAGCGGCACGGGCTGGTGGGCGTTGCCGACGAAGCCGGTGACGCCCGGGGTATGCCGTACGGCGCCCCAGCTCTGGTCCGTCAGGTCCATCCGGACAAGGACGTAGCCGGGCATCCGGACGCGGCGCACCAGCTTCTTCTGGCCGTTCTTGATCTCGGTGACCTCTTCCATGGGCACCTCGATCTCGAAGATGAAGTCCTCCATGTTGAGGGAGATGATCCTGGTCTCGAGGTTGGTCTTGACCCTGTTCTCGTAGCCAGCGTAGGAGTGGATGACGTACCAGTCGCCGGACTTCAGGCGCAGCTGCTGCATGTATTCGACGACCGGGTCGACGGGCTCCGCCGGCTCGGCGGTCACGTCGGCGCCGTCGGAGTCGACACTGGCCTCGGTGTCGAGGTCGGCCTCGGTGTCGAGGTCGACCTCGGTGTCGGCCTCGGTGCCCACCTCAGCCGTGGCGTCGACGACGTCGGCCTCAGTGGTCTCGAGGTGGGCGACCTCGGTCTGCTCGAGGTCGTGCTCTCGGTCGGTACCCCGGGGGGCGTCCTGCTCGGACACGGCTGTGGACCTGCTTCCCTTGCTGAGCTGTGAGGGCCGCGTGCGCGGCCCTGCCTGTCACTGTGGTGGTGCTGCTGGCGCTAGCCGGCCAGCGCCAGCAGCACCAGCCGATGGAACACGAAGTCGAAGAAGGAGACGATCCCCATGATGACGATGACGAAGACGACCACGACGAACGTGTAGTTGAGCAGCTCCGACCCCGTCGGCCGCACGACCTTGCGCAGCTCGTCGAGGATCTGGCTGACGAACAGGCCGATCGAGTGGAAGAGTCGCCTGACCGGGTTGCCCTGCTGGCCGCGCCGGCGATCAGCACGACCGGACCGGCGGGAGTCCGCGCTCGTCTCGGTCACGATTCCTCTTCCTTCGCGCGTCCGACCCTGTGTCGACGCTGTTGGTGTCGATGTCTGTCCTGGCGACCGACAACGCAGGGCAGGAGGGACTCGAACCCCCAACCGCCGGTTTTGGAGACCGGTGCTCTACCAATTGAGCCACTGCCCTTCGCGACCCCGGTGGTGGGGCCACGGGTGAACGACTGCGGGCATGCCGGAGCATGGCAGCCGTCAACCACCGAGGGGACAGCATACGTGACCCCAGCGTCCGGGCGCGAACCAGCGCGGACCGGCGCTACCCGGCATACCGGGGGAGTGGAAAGATCGCTTCCGTGACCACGCGACCCGACCGTGCCCCCGCGGACCCCCGCGCCCCCCTCTCCTCCCTCACGAGCGGAGAGCTGGGCGACTTCCTCACCGCGAAGCAGGCGGAGTATGCCGCGCTGCGCCGGCGAGGGCTCAAGCTCGACCTCACACGGGGCAAGCCGTCCGCGGCGCAGCTCGACCTGTCCGACCGGCTGCTGCTGCTGCCGACGACGACGACGGACCGGGCCGGCGCGGACGTGCGCAACTACGGCGGGCTCGAGGGTCTGCCCGAGCTGTGTGAGCTCTTCGCCGAGCTGCTCTGGGTCGAGCCGGGGCAGGTCATCTGCGGCGGCAACTCGAGCCTGACGATGATGCACGACACGCTCGTCCACCTGCTCCTGCACGGCGGCCCCGACTCGCCGCGGCCGTGGGCGCAGGAGGAGAAGGTCACCTTCATCTGCCCGGTGCCCGGATATGACCGGCACTTCTCGATGCTCGCGAACTTCGGCATCGAGATGGTCACCGTGCCGATGCACGAGGACGGGCCTGACGTCGCCGCCGTCGAGGCGCTCGTCACGAACGACCCGAGCGTCAAGGGCATCTGGATCGTGCCGACCTACGCCAACCCGTCCGGCGCCGTGTGCTCCCAGGAGGTCGCCGCGGCCCTGGTGGCGATGCCGACCGCTGCCCCGGACTTCCGGATCTTGTGGGACAACGCCTACGCCTTCCACCACCTGAGCGAGGTGGAGGCCAAGAGCGCCGACGTGCTGACGCTCGCCGCGGCCTCCGGACACCCCAACCGCCCGATCATGTTCGCCTCGACGTCGAAGATCACCTTCGCCGGGGCCGGCGTGGCGGTCATGGCGGCGTCGGCCGAGAACAAGGCGTGGTTCCTCAAGCACCTGGCGATGGGGTCGATCGGGCCGGACAAGGTCAACCACCTGCGCCACGTCGAGTTCTTCGGCTCGGCGGACGGCCTGCGCGCGCACATGCGCCGCCACCGCGACATCCTCGCGCCGAAGTTCGCTGCGGTGGGCGAGGCGTTGACGGCGGCCCTGGCCGGGCTGGGCGTCGCGGAGTGGACGCATCCCACCGGCGGCTACTTCGTCAGCCTCGACGTGCTCGACGGGACCGCCACACGGGTGGTGGCGCTGGCCAAGGAGGCCGGCATCGCCCTCACGCCGGCCGGCTCGTCCTTCCCCCTCGGGCGGGACCCGCGGGACCGCAACATCCGGCTGGCCCCGACCTTCCCGGTGCTCGCCGAGGTCGAGACGGCGATGGCCGGGGTGGCCACGTGTGTCGCCCTCGCCGCCGCGGAGCAGCTGTCAGCCGGTCGGTGACGCCGGTCGACATGGAGATTGTCGCCAAGCAGCTCGAGCAGACAGGGCGGATCACGTCGGACCGCTTCGCGGACTATGGCGTCGACGCCGCGAGGGCGACGCGAGGGCGACGCGCTCAAAGCACGGTTCGGTCATCGGGCGACCGAGCTGCGTAAGACCCCGGCAACGGACGAGCATGGCAAGGATGCGCCGCTGAGCCAACCTTGACGTCCGCAAGCAGACGGCCGTTTCTTGCGCGCAGCCCGGGCTGCGCCTCGTTGGCCGTGGGGCGCTTGAGGCACCCGGTCCGGGGGGGTGATGGGTGGTCCCGCTCTCTGGCAGAGTGGCGCCATGAGCGGCAACGGCATCGACCAGGGCGAGAGCCACAACGGCGAGGACCTCGACACGGACACCGGGTCCTACTCCGTCGACGACGAGGACCAGCTGCAACCCGAGGACACCCTCGTGGACCGCGGGGTCGAGGACGTGCTCGACGAGGGCTACTCGCCCGCTGACACGGCACGCGGGTCGAACGCCTGGGGCACCACGGCGTGGGAGCAGTCGCAGGACGAGACGATCGAGCAGCGCATCCTCCAGGAGGTGCCCGACCCCGACTCGGCCTATGGCGCCCCCGACAACGAGAGCGGCCTGGACCGGGTCGACAGGGAGACCGTCGGCGGCGACGACCCCGATGCCATCCCGGCGGAGGACGACTTCCTGGGTGACACCGGCAGGCGCAGCGGGCGCCTCGTCGCCCCCGACGAGGGTGCCCACCAGGACGTGGACAAGGACTCCATCGCCGAGGACGTGGGCATCTCCGGCGCGGGCGCCTCCGCCGAGGAGGCCGCGATGCACATCGTCGACGACGGCCCGCCGTCCGACGTCGACGAGTGACCGACCGGTCGTGTCGACCGGCACCCGCCGCGACGTCAGCGCGCTGCCCAAGGCGCACCTGCACCTGCACTTCACCGGGTCGATGCGGATCACGACCCTCGCCGACCTCGCGGCTCAGCACGGCATACGCCTCCCGGAGGCCTTGACCGACTCCTGGCCGCCGCGGTTGCACGCGACCGACGCGCGGGGCTGGTTCCGGTTCCAGCGGCTCTACGACCTCGCGCGCTCGTGTGTCCGCGGCCAGTCGGACATGCGCCGGATCGTCCGGGAGGCGGCCGAGGACGACGTCGCAGAAGGGTCGCGGTGGCTCGAGATCCAGGTCGAGCCGTCGTCCTACGCGCCCTTCGTCGGCGGCCTCAGCCCCGCCCTCGAGATCGTCCTCGACGAGGCGCGAGCCGCCTCGCGCGACCTCGACATCGGGGTCGGCGTGGTCGTGGCAGCCAGCCGGATCCGGCACCCGCTCGACGCGCGGACCCTCGCCCGGCTCGCGGTCCGGTATGCCGGGGACGGTCCGGGCAGCGTGGTCGGCTTCGGACTGAGCAACGACGAGCGACGGGGGTCGCTGCTCGACTTCGCGGCGGCGTTCGAGATCGCCCGTCGAGGCGGGTTGGCGCTCGTGCCGCACGCCGGGGAGCTGCTCGGCCCGGCCGCGGTCCAGGACGCCCTGTCCGTGCTGCGACCGGACCGGATCGGTCACGGGGTGCGCTGCGTCGAGGACCCGCGGGTCATGGCCGAGGTCGCCGACGCCGGCATCACCCTGGAGGTCTGTCCCGGGAGCAACGTCGCGCTCGGGGTGTACGCCGCCGCCCGGGAGGTGCCGCTGCGCGACCTGCTGGATGCCGGGGTCCGGGTCGCGCTCGGCGCCGACGACCCGTTGCTGTTCGGGACGAGGCTGGCCGACCAGTACTCCCTGGCGAGGGACGACCTCGGTCTCGACGACGTCGACCTGGCGGACCTGGCACGCGCCAGCGTGCACGGCAGTCGGGCTCCCGAGGAGGTCCGGCGGACGGCGCTGGGCGACATCGACGCGTGGCTGACGGCCTCCCCGCCCGGCGCCACAACCCCACCGAGTTGATCGGGGCGCCGGAGTCGAGGCAGTCTGGGGGCCCGCACCGCACGGACCCGGACGGCAGCCGCCGCTCCCACGAGGAGGGCGAACCACGTTGAGGAAGACCGCGTTGATGCTGGCGCCGGCCCTGGCCATCTCGCTCGGCGCCTGCTCCAGCAGCACGTCGACCCCGTTGTCGACGGCCGTCTCTGGCGCGACCAGGGTGGGCTCGACAGCGGGACCGGGCCCGTCGCCGTCGACATCGGCCACCTCGACGAGTGGATCGGCCAGCACGTCGTCCGGGACGAGCGGAGCCGCCACGGCCTCGGCCACCTCCGCCACCTCGGTCGTCGCCACCGGCTCACCCTCGAGCCCGGTGGCCCTGCCTACGTCGTTCACCGCCATCGACAAGGCGATCAAGGATCCGGACCTGGGCCACGAGATCGTCGTGGCGAGGATCGCCCGCAACCTGCCGTGGCCCGATGGCTACCAGGCCTCCGCCGCGGCCTACGAGCTCGTGGCCGTGGAGATGAGGTGGACCCCGGGCACGACCTTCACCGCCCCGATCCGGCTCCAGGACTTTGCGATCACCACGGGCAGCGCGTCTCCCAACCGGGCCGACGCCCTCGTCAACGCGGCCCTCCAGGCGGCCGGGTGGGCCCTGCTGCCGGCCCAGGTCCCCAACGGCCAGAGCGTCACCGGGTGGGTCGTCTTCAGGGTCGAGCCCAGGAACGCCCCGAAGATGGTCGTCGACTACACCCGCCCGACGTCGCAGGTGACCGACAGCGGCACGATCTTCCCCACCCAGACCTTCGGCGCCCAGATCGTCGGCTGACCCTCCGAGAAGCCTCTTGTGTGGAGGTATATCCGAGCGCTAGACGGCTCGGATATACCTCCACCCAAGAGTTGGTGCGGGGCGGGGCGGGGTCAGAGGGTGATGCCGACCAGCACCGGCTCGTTGACGAGGCGCACTCCGAAGGCCTGCTCGACGCCGTCCCTCACCTCGCGGGCCAGGGTGAGGACCTGCTCAGCCGTGGCCGAGCCGCGGTTCGTCACCGCGAGGGTGTGCTTCGTGGAGAGTCCCGCCGGACCGGGGAGTCCGTGTCCCTTGGCGAAACCGGCCCCGTCGATCAGCCAGGCGGCACTGGTCTTGACGCCGCGCTCCTCCGGCCAGCGGGGCGGGGTCGCCGCGTCGGCGCCGAGTCGCGCGGTCACCCGCGTCTCGAGGTTCGCGAACTCGCGCGTCGACAGGATCGGGTTGGTGAAGAACGAGCCGCAGCTCCACGTGTCGTGGTCGGTCTCGTCAAGCACCATCGCACGCTGACGGCGCTGCGTGAGAACGGCCTCTCGGGCGTCGGCCAGCAGCACCCGCGAGCCCTGCTCGACGCCGAGCTGCTGGGCGAGGGCGGCATAGACCAGCGGCTGGGAGAGGTCCGAGACCCGCAGCTGGAACAGGACGTCGAGCACGACGTAGCGCCCGCCCCGGCCGTCCCCACCCTTGAACCGCGAGTCCCGGTAGGTGAAGCCGCAGTCGGACCCGAAGAACGTCTGGACGGTCTGCGTCTGGCGGTCCCAGACCCGCACCTGGCCGATGGTCTGCGATACGTCCTGTCCATAGGCACCGACGTTCTGGATCGGGGTCGCGCCCACCGACCCGGGGATCCCGGACAGCGCCTCGACGCCGGCCCACCCCTCGGAGACGGCCCGGGCGACGACGTCGTCCCACACCTCGCCGGCGGCGACGCGCACGTTGGCACCGCCGCAGCTGTCGTCGGACTCCACCGTGATCCCCGAGGTCTCGACGTGGACGACCGTGCCGGCAAAGCCGGCGTCGGCGACGATGAGGTTGGACCCACCACCGACGACGAGCAGCGGTTCGTCGGCGTCGTCTACCTCACGGACGGCGTCGACGAGCTCGTCCGTTGTCGTGACGCGCACCAGTCGCGCCGCAGGCCCACCGACGCGCATCGTCGTCAGGGTCGACAGATCGACGTCGTGCTCCACCTGCACCGCGCCGTCGCCGTCAGTCGAGCTGGACGACGGCAAGGGCCCGGCCGAGCACCTTGTCCTCGCCGCACCGCGCCGACAGCTCTACGGTGGCCCGCCGGGTCTCGGCGTCCAGGGTCTTGACGACGCCGTCGACGACGACGTCGGCCCCCCCGTCGTAGGGGACGACCACAGGATTGGTGAACCGCACGCCGTACTCAAGGACCCTGCCGGCGTCGCCGACCCAGTCGGTCGCGACGGTCACGGCCGCGCCCATGGTGAACATGCCGTGGGCGATCACGTCGGGCAGGCCGACTGACGTCGCAAACCGCTCGTCCCAGTGGATCCGGTTGCGGTCGAGCGACGCACCTCCGTACTGCACCAGGGTGGCCCGCTCGATGTGGACGGTGCGGCCCGGGAGGCTCTCGCCGACCTCGACCTCGGAGGCCTTGCGGATGCCGGCCATCACTCACCACCTCGGATGACGATCGTTGACGTTGCCGTGCAGACGGCCTCGCCACCGGCGCTGAGCTCGGTGCGGGTCGTGACCATGGCGTGGCCCCCGGCCTGCTTGACCGAGTCGACGGACAGCACCGCGACGATGTCGTCACCGGCCGTGATGGGGCGGTGATGGACGAACTTCTGCTCGCCGTGGACCACCCGGGTGTAGTCGATGCCCGCCTCGGGGTCCGTGATGAGCTGGGCGTCGCACTGCTGGGCGATGAGCACCGCGAAGGTCGGCGGGGCGATGACGTCGCGGTAGCCCCGCTCGGTGGCGACGTCGTGATCCACGTGCACCGGGTCGGTCGAGCCGACCGCCTCGGCGAACTCACGGATCTTGGCCGAGCCCACGGCGTACGGGGTGGTGGGCGGGTAGGTGCGCCCGACGAACTCTGCATTGACCGGCATGGTCGCCACCCTAATACCCGCCCCTCACCGGGCGGCGAGAGCATCGTGGGTGTCGTAGCGCCAGAACGAGCGGACGAGGACGCCGGACACGACCACGACCACGATGCAGGCCACCCCGCCCACGACCCACGAGAACGTCGGTGACGTCACCGCGGCCGTCGCTCCCGCACGCACGTCCCCGAGCCTCGGGCCGCCCGCGACGACGGCGATGAAGACCCCCTGCATCCGCCCGCGCATCTCGTCCGGCGCGTAGGTCTGGAGGATCGTCTGCCGGTAGACGGCGCTGACGAGGTCGAAGGCCCCGGCCAGGGCGAGGAGGGCGACGACGAGCCACAGCTGGTGGGCCAGTCCGGACAGCGACACCGCCGCACCCCACCCGACGATGGCGACGACGAGCGCCCGGCCCTGGCGCCGCACCCGGCCGATCCAGCCGCTCGACAGGCCCGCGACCACCGCACCGACGGCAATCGCGGCATACAGCGGCCCGACATTGCCCTGGAAGCGCAGGTCGGCCACGGCGGGGAAGAGCGAGCGGGGCATGGCCAGGACCATCGCCGCGATGTCCACGACGAAGCTCATGACGAGCACCGGCCGGACCGCAATGAAGCGCAGCCCCTCGGCGACCACCCGCAGGCCGGGCCGCTCGACCGAGCCGTCGGGCGGGACGGCAGGCAGGCGGAGGGCGGAGTAGAGCGCGGCGGTGAAGAGGAGGGCGTCGACGGCGTAGGCGTAGGCGAAACCGTGCTCGAGACCGACGAGGACGCCCGCGATGAGGGGGCCGATGACCTGGCCGGCGTTGCCGACGGTGAAGTTCAGGGTGTTCGCCGCCGGGACGAGGTCGCCGGAGACGATGCGCGGGATGATGGCGCCGCGCGCCGACGAGGCGATGGCGAACATCGCGGACTGGACGGCGACGAGGCCGAGGATGAGCCACACGTTGCGCAGGTCGACGAGGGTCTGGGCCAGCAGGGCCAGGGTGACGCCCCAGCCGCCCACGGAGGACCAGAGATAGAGGGTGCGCCGGTCGACGGCATCGGCGATCGCGCCGCCGTAGAGACCGAAGACGACGATCGGGACGAGCCCGGCCAGCCCGACGAACCCGACGTGGAGCGTGGAGTGTGTCAGGGCCCAGATCTGCACGGGCACCGCGACCTGGGTGAGCATCGAGCCGATGAACGACGTGCCCTGCCCGATGAGCAGTCGGCGGTAGGGAGCGATCGCCAGCGGCCGGGTGTCGACAGCGTGCCGGCCGAGCAGTCCGCGCAGCCCCCCAGCCTGCGCCGCAGCGCCCGCCGGGTCGGGCGTTCCACGCAGCGGCGTGTCGGCGGGGTCGCTCACCCGGGTGAGTCTGACACCCGCGCCGGGCGGGCGGGGCCGCGCGCCGCTGAGGTGCGGGGCCGGCATGCCGGCAGACGACGAACGACCGCTCCCCCGGCCGGTGCCAGAGGAGCGGTCGGATCAGGCGCGGTGGGTCAGCGCGTCTCGCGGTGCGCCGTCTGCTTGCCGCAGTTGGGGCAGAACTTCGCCAGCTCCAGCCGGTCAGGGTTGTTGCGGCGGTTCTTCTTGGTGATGTAGTTGCGATTCTTGCAGTCCACACACGCCATGGTGATCTTGGGACGGACGTCGGCGCTCTTGCTGGCCACGGGACAACCTGCTCTCGAACTGATGGGTTTGTGTGGATACAGGACGTGCTCTCGACAACTGCCGAGCGTCCGGAGTTCCAGCGGATCGGACGCGACACACGAGAATACGCGACAGGACGGGCAACGAGAAATCGTCACCGGTCCAGTCTTCGAGTAGCGGGAGCGGGGCTCGATCCCGCGACCTCACGATTATGAGTCGTGCGCTCTAACCAGCTGAGCTACCCCGCCCCGTGATCCGCCGGTCAGTGGTGCCGTGAGGCGCCGCATCAGGTGGACCAGAGCCCCAATAGGGAATCGAACCCTAGACCTTTTCCTTACCATGGAAACGCTCTACCGACTGAGCTATTGGGGCCCGTGCGAGGGGTGAACCCCGCCCGGTCGTGCGTCCGAGAGACTACACGTTTGAGCCTCCTCCGATGAAATCGGTATGCCGGGTGGGGACCCTCGCGGATCAGGTCGGCGCAGGCCGCTCGGACGCGACCCCCGCGACGAACGAGGTGACCTCGCCGAGCCGGGGCAGGAGCATCGCCTGATAGGCGTGGTAGACGTCGGGCTTGCCCTCCCACACGCTGCTCGCCGGACGGTTCTGGGGGTCGAGCTCGTGTCGCCACGAGCCACGCTCGGTGTCCACGAACAGCGCTGCGGCGTGGGCGATCCATCGGTCGTACCAGCCGCGGTAGGCGCCCTCCCCGGTGACCAGAGCCAGCGTCCACGCCGTGGCGATGGCCTCCGTGGCGACCCAGTGAAGGCGGTCGCGGACGACGGGGTGTGCGTCGAAGTCCGTGGTGTAGACGAACCCCTCCGCGCCGTCGACGTCCCAACCGTCCCGGACCGCGGTCTCGAACAGGTTCCGGGCGTCGTGAAGGAGCCAGTCGGGAGCGTCGTCGCCCAACGCCGTCCGCAGGTGGAGCGCCAGGCGGGCCCACTCCAGCAGGTGGCCGATCGTCACGCCGTAGGGGCGGAACTGGTCGGCGGGGTGGTCGCGGTTGTAGTCGAGCCGGGCCTGCCACTGCTCGTCGTAGTGCTCGGGGAGGCGGTAGGCGTTGGCCGCAGCGAACTCGTGGACGACGCGCGTGACGATGCTCGTCGCGCGGGTCAGCAGCACGCGGTCGCCGGTGACGTCGCGGGCAGCGAGGAGGGCCTCGACGGTGTGCATGTTGGCGTTGACCCCGCGATAGGGGTCGAGGGTGGTGAAGGAGCGGTCCCAGACGTCGGCGACCAGGCCGTCGGCCTCGCGCCAGAAGCGCCGCCCGAACACGTCCAGCGCGTCGTCGAGCAGTGCGCGAGCCTGCGGGTGGCCCGCCGCGGTCGCGCTGGCTGCGGCCAGAACGACGAAGGCGTGGGCGTAGGACTGCTTCGTGTCGTCGCTCGGGCGGGAGCCGGCCCCGCCCGCGGATTCGACGGCCGCGAACCAACCGCCGTGCTCGTCGTCGTGCAGGCGTCCCAGGAGCGCCTGCACCCCGTGGTCGACGAGGCCAGCCGCGCTGGCGTCTCCCTGGAGGGCCGCCAGGGCGAAGACATGGGTCATCCGGCAGGTGAGCCAGAGCTCGACGGGCTGGTCGAGTCGGGGCCGGCCGTCGTCGTCTAGCCAGGCGAAGCCGCCGTCCGGATGGGCTGACGCCCGGGCGAAGTCGACGAGGGATGACGTCTGGGCCTCGAGCCAGGAGCGCTCGTCGGTCGTGAGGGTGGATGAGGCGGTGTCGGCCATGGAACGAACCTAGTGGGAGACACCCGCCTGCGTCCGGCAGGTCGGTCGCCAGGGCGACCGACCTGCCGGACGCAAGGGGGACTCAGGGTGCGGGGCCACTCAGGGGTGCGGTCAGCCGACGACGATGACGTGGAGGGTGCGAGGGCCGTGGACGCCCTCGACCCGGTCGAGCTCGATGTCGCTCGTCGCGCTCGGCCCGCTGATCCACGTCAGGGGTCGGGTGGGCTCGAGCCTTGCCACGGCGTCACCCACACCGGCGACGACCTGCCCGACGGTGACGACGCAGACGTGCCGGTCGGGCACCAGGCTGAGGGCCCGGCGTCCTTGCCCAACCCCGTGGTCGAGGACGATCGTGCCGGTCGTGGCGATCCCCACGGTCGCGAGCGTCACGACCGCGTCGACCTCGTCGAGGGCGTGCGAGGAGAGCCCCTCGTCAGCGATCTGCTCGGCCCCGTCGGGCAGTCCCACCCAGTCGCTCGGGAAACCCTCTGGGACAACCACTTTCATCGAGGAGCCCAATCCGTCGCGGACCGCATCGGCGACCTCACCCGGCAGGCATCTCACGACGACTGCGCGGTAGTCCGCGACCCGCTCGATGAAGAGGTCGAGCAGCTCCCCGCGCGGGCCAGGGGTCAGGGCATCGCCCGGGATGCAGACCCGCGGGGGCATCCGCTCGGGCGCCGGGCCGGGGCCGAGTGCGGAGCGGACCCGACCGAGGACGTCGTCCCGGGCGCTCATCGGGCCGGGCCCTTGGTCGTGGGGGCCTCGGTCACGGGTGCCCCAGTCATGGGGGCCCCGGTCGTGGGGGCCTCGTTGCGGCCGCCGTCGGTCGCCTTCCACCAGGCCCGGAACGAGTCCCGGGGTGGGGCTGGCAGGTCGCGGGCGTCGGTCCAGGCGGCCCCCGGACCGGGGAGGCGACCGATCGCCAGTCGGCCGCCGGGAAGGGTCCGGTGGCTGAACGCCGCGACGACCCGGTTGGCCACGCTGGACGCCTTGACGGCCAGTCCCATCCGCGCCGGGTTGGCAAAGAGGAGCGAGGTCGCCTTCATCGCGAGATCCTGGGCGCCCGGGCGGCCGTCGCGGTGGGCGTCGACGACCTTGGACCGCAAGTGGACGAGGACCTCGGGGATGTCGATCAGGACGGGGCACACCTCGTAGCAGCGGCCGCACAGGCTGGAGGCGTAGGGCAGCGAGTCGAGCTGCTTGTCGTGCCCCACCCCGCGCAGCAGCGGGTTGAGGATCGCGCCGATCGGGCCCGGATAGACCGAGCCGTATGCGTGCCCGCCGGTCCGCTCGTAGACCGGGCAGACGTTGAGGCAGGCGGAGCACCGGATGCACCGCAGCGCCTGCCTGCCGACCTCGTCGGCCAGGACATTGGTGCGGCCGTTGTCGAGCAGGACGACATGGACCTCCTGGGGACCGTCGCCCGGCGTCACCCCGGTCCACATCGACGTGTAGGGGTTCATCCGCTCCCCCGTGCTCGAGCGCGGGAGCAGCTGGAGGAAGACGTCGAGGTCGGCGAACCGCGGCAGGACCTTCTCGATGCCGACGACACTGATGAGGACCTCCGGCAGGGTGAGGCACATCCGGCCGTTGCCCTCGGACTCGACGACGACGAGCGTCCCGGTCTCGGCGATGGCGAAGTTGGCTCCGGAGACGGCGACCTTGGCGCGCAGAAACTTCTCGCGCAGGTGCAGGCGGGCGGCTCCGGCGAGCGCTGCCGGGTCGTCGGTCAGGTCCTCGGGTGCAGGGCGCCCCGCCGATCCCATCCTCGAGCGGAAGATCTCCCGGATCTCGCTGCGGTTGCGGTGGATCGCCGGCACGAGGATGTGCGACGGCAGGTCGTCGCCGAGCTGGACGATGAGCTCGGCGAGGTCGGTCTCCCACGCGGAGATGCCGTGCTCGGCCAGGGCCTCGTTGAGCTCGATCTCCTGGGTCGCCATCGACTTGACCTTGACGACCTCGCTCACCTCGTGATCCATCGCGATCCGGGCCACGACCTCGCACGCGTCGGCCGCGTCGCGGGCCCAGTGGACGATCGCCCCCTGTGCGGTCAGTGACGCCTCGAGAGTGAGGAGGTGCTCGTCGAGACGGGCGAGCATGTCGTCCTTGATGGCCGCGCCGGCGATCCTCAACTCCTCCCAGTGCTCGACCTCGGCGACGACCCGGGCGCGCTTCTCCCGGATCGTGCTCGTCGCGTGGGCGAGGTTGGCCCGTAGTTGGGTGTCGGCGAGCGCGGTGTGGGCCGCCTGGGGGAAGGCGGGCATGCCGACGAAGGTGGCGCCCATCAGTGCTGCCCTTCCACGGGGTGGCGGCTGCCCGGCATACGCATCAGGCGTCCTCCGTCTGGGCAAGGATCTCGGCGAGGTGCATGACCCGCATCCCACTGCGCTGGCGCGAGAGGATGCCGCCCATGTGCAGCAGGCACGAGTTGTCGCTCGCCACGAGCACCTCGGCCCCGGTCTCGCGGGCGTGACGGACCTTGTCGGCCCCCATCGCGACCGATGTCTCGGCGTTCTTGAGGGCGAACGTGCCGCCGAAGCCACAACACTCCTCGGCCGCGGGCAGGTCGGCCAGCCGCAGGCCCTTGACGGCGCGCAGCAGCCGGGTCGGGCGGTCGCCGACGCCGAGCAGCCGCAGGGAGTGGCAGGTCGGGTGATAGGTGACCTTGTGGGGGAAGTAGGCCCCGACGTCCTCGACCCCCAGCACGTCGACCAGGAACTCGCTGAGCTCATAGGTCCTCGGGCCGGTGCGGGCGACTGCCTCGACGAGTCGCGCGTCACCCGATCGGCGCGCCACCATGTCGTGCTGATGGCGCGCCGAGCCGACGCAGGAGCCGGACGGCGTGACGATGGCGTCGTAGCCCTCGAAGGCCGAGACGAACTGTCGGACGACGGGGATGGCCTCATCGAGGTAGCCGGTGTTGATCATCGGCTGCCCGCAACAGGTCTGGGCCGTGGGGAAGTCCACGTCGACCCCGAGCCGGCGCAGCAGCCGCACCACCGACTTGCCCGTCTCGGGGAACATCGTGTCGTTGATGCAGGTCAGCATCAGCGCAACCTTCATCGGCGCCGCCCCTTCCTCTCCCGTCAGCGTGACCCTACGGGATCATCCAGCCCAGCACCGGGGTGGACTGGAGATAGACGATGACGCACATGAAGGCGAGAAACCCCAAGGACCACCCGAGGACCTTGCGGAAGATGTCGCCCTCCTTGCCGGACATCCCCACCGCGGCGGCCGCGATGGCGAGGTTCTGCGGCGAGATCATCTTGCCGAGGACACCCCCGGAGGAGTTCGATGCCGCCATGAGCAGCTCGGGCAGGCCCGTCGCCTTGGCGGCCTGCACCTGGAGCGCTCCGAAGAGGGAGTTCGACGACGTGTCCGAGCCGGTCACGGCGACCCCGAGCCAGCCGAGGATCGGAGACAGGACGGCGAAGAGGGCTCCCGACGCAGCGAGCCACTTGCCGAGGGTGGCCGTCTCGCCCGACGCGTTCATGACGTAGGCCAGCCCGAGGACGGCCATGACCGTGACGATCGCCGTGGCGAGCTGCTTGTAGGTCGCGCCATAGGCCTTGAGGGCCTTGGCCGGGGAGATGCCGATGACCGGGATGGTGATCAGGCCGGCGATGATCATCAAGGTGCCCGCGGCCGAGAGGACGTTGAGCTTGAAGAGCGGGATCGTCGACGGCTTGCCCGCCGCGGTCTGGAGGTCGAGACCGGGCCAGGTGAAGGACGGGTTGGCTGCCTTGAGGTTGAAGAAGTCCTTGATCCCCGGGAGCTGGGCCAGCACGAAGAGGACGACGATGATGAGATAGGGCGCATACGCCTTGAGGACGTCCTGGCGGGTGTCGTGCGAGGCGGCGTCCCGCTCGGCGAGCTCGGCCAGGGTGCCGACGCCCTGACCGACGGGGTGGTCGCCGTCACCGGACGAGCCGGTGCGGGTCGAGTCCGTGCCTGCCGAGCCGACCCGACCTGAGGACGCGTCGCGAGTGGCGCCCGAGGTGGCCCCGCCCACGACGACGTCCGTGTCGGTCTCGATGTAGCCGTTCCTCGGCTGCCACACCCGCAGGAGCATGACGACGGAGAGCGCACCGACCAGCGCCGCGACGATGTCGGTCAGCTGCGTGGAGATGAAGTTGGAGGTGACGAACTGGGCGATGGCGAACGCGAACCCACAGGTCAAGGTGGCCGGCAGCGTCTCGCGCACGCCCTTGCCCTTGTCGATGATGTAGACCAGCGCCATCGGGACGAAGATGCCCAGCAGCGGCGTCTGGCGCCCGACCATCTGCGACAGCGCGTGCTCGGGCAGTCCGCTCACGGTGGCCAGGGTGGTGATCGGCACGGCCAGCGCGCCGAACGCCACGGGGGCGGTGTTGGCCACGAGTGCGACGACCGCAGCCTTGAGCGGGCGGAACCCGAGGGCAATGAGCATGACGCTCGTGATGGCCACCGGGGTGCCGAAGCCGGCCAGCGCCTCGAGGAGGGCACCGAAGCAGAACGCGATGATGACGGCCTGGATCCGCTGGTCGTCACTGACCTTGGCGAAGGACCGGCGCAGGACGTCGAAGTGTCCCGTGACGACCGTCATGTTGTAGACCCAGATGGCGTTGATGACGATCCACAGGATCGGGAAGAACCCGAATGCCGCGCCTTCGCTGCCGGCGAGCAGGGCCTGCCCGATGGGCATCGAGTAGCCGATGACCGCGACGAGGATGGCCACGACGAGGGAGGCGATCGCGGCCTTCCAGGCGGTGATCCGCAGGGCCCCGAGCATGACGAAGAGGGTGATGAGCGGCAGCATCGCCACCAGGGCGGTGAGCAGGAGTGACCCGCCCACCGCATCGAGAACCGGCTTGTACATGAACACCTCGTTGTATTCGGTTGGTGACATTGTCTTCGGACTGGGATGGGGACTGGGACGGCGTGGGGTCAGGCAGGCGGTGTGGAGACACCGAGGCTGGTGCGCGGAAGACCCCGGATCGAGGCGTCGAGCACCTCGACGGTGTGGGCGAGCGCGACGTGTCCCCCGGCGCGCTCGATGGAGGAGGCGACCTGCATGAGGCAGCCGGGGTTGGCCGTGACGAGCAGCGCTGCGCCCGTGGCGATGACGTTGGCGGCCTTGCGGTCGCCCAGCTCCCGGGCGGGGACCGGGTTCAGGATGTTGTAGATCCCGGCGGAGCCGCAGCAGATGTCGGCGTCGGCGATCTCCTTCAGCACCAGACCGGGTATGCCGCGCAGCAGCTCGCGCGGCTGGCTCCGGATCCCCTGGGCGTGGCCCAGGTGGCAGGCGTCGTGGTACGCGATCGTCACGTCGATCGGGTGCCGCGTCGCGACCGGCCCGACGTCGGCCAGGATCTCGGAGACGTCGCGGACCTTGGCGCTCATCGCCTCGGCGCGGGCGGCCCACTGCGGGTCGTCGGACAACAGGTGGACGTAGTCCTTCATCGCGGAGCCGCACCCCGCGGAGTTGACGACGAGGTGCTCGATGCCGGCCCGCTCGAACTCCTCGATGAGGGCCCGGGCGAACTTCTGGGCCTCCTCCTCGCGGCCGTTGTGTGACGACAGCGCCCCGCAACACGCCTGACTCGCCGGGGCGACGACGTCGAAGCCCTCGGCGCTCAGGACCCGCGCGGTCGCGGCGTTGACGCCAGGGAAGAACTCGCGCTGCACGCAACCGAGCAGCATGCCCACGGTCCCGCGGCGGGTGCCCTGGGCGGGGGTGCGGGCAGGGACCCTCTCGGCCTTGCCCAGCGTGGGAGCCAGCGACTCCATGGCCGCCAGCGTCGGCGAGATCCGTTGCAGGAGCGCGGACTTGCGGAGGCGGCCCGCGAGGCCGGTGCGCTGGTAGAGCCGCAGCGGGCCGCGCATCAGGCGGAGCCGCCGGGGGTAGGGGAACAGCGCGAAGATCCCCTCGCGCAGCGCCTTGTCCCATGTCGAGCGCTCGTGGCGCCGCTCGACCTGGGCGCGGGTGGCCTCGATGAGCCGGTCGTACTGCACACCCGACGGACAGGCCGTCACGCAGGCCATGCACCCGAGGCACGCGTCGATGTGGCCGACCATCGAGTCGGTCATCGGCTCACCGTTCAGGCCCTCGTTCATGAGGTAGATCCGCCCGCGGGGCGAGTCCATCTCCTCCCCCCAGAGGACGTAGGTCGGGCAGGTCGGGAGGCAGAAGCCGCAGTGCACGCAGTCGGCGACGAGCTCCGCGGACGGCGGCCGGTGCTCGTCGAACGCCCCCGGGCCGGCGGGCGGCGGACCGATCCGCAACGGTGCCTCGGTGCCGAGTGTCCCAGCCGGGCTGGAGACGAGGTCGTGCGTGGCGACGCCCCGGTCCGTGCCCCCAGCAGTCATCGGTTGGTCCACCACGTCAGATTCCTCCCACGAAACGGCCGGGGCTGAGCACCCGGTCGGGGTCGAACTGGTCCTTGACCCGGCGCATGAGGTCCAGTCCCTTGACCGGCCCCCAGACGTCGAGCATCCGCTGGGTCTCGGGGTCGGCGTCGAGAACGACCACCGTGCCGCCGAATGTCGTTGCCGCAGAGCGCAGCTGGTCGACGGCCGACACCGTTGCCGCGCGGTCGTGGCTACCCCTGAGGGCCGCGGACACCGTGCCGACCGCGACACTGCCCCGCACGTCGACCGGCACGGCCCACCGCTCGGCCGCCTCGTCCACGGCGTCGAGCAGCGCGGTCAGCGACGCGGTCTCGTGGGTGAGCTTGAGGAGCACGTCGCCGGGCCGGCCGGGATCGGTGCCCCACCAGGACGGCGCCTCGTCGAGCGCCTCGGCGCCGCCGCCGAACAGCTCGAGCGCGTCCGCGGTGCGCGCGGCGACGCCCGCGGCGATGCCGTCGAGCCGGATCGCGAGGCTCGCGGCGCCGTCCGCGGGACGTTCGAGCTCGCACGCCGTCGCGACGAGGTGTGAGTGCAGGACGCCCTGCGCGAGCGCCGTGGCGTGCCGCGCTGAGGTGACCGGCACGGTGACCCACCCCGAGGCCTCCGCGACCGGGTGCAGGCGGAAGGCGACCTCGGTGAGGACGCCCAGGGTGCCGAACGACCCGGTAAGCAGCTTGCCGAGGTCGTAGCCGGCGACGTTCTTGACGACCTTGCCACCGGAGTGCGAGACGACGCCGTCCGCGCGCACCATCGTCGTCCCGATGACGAGGTCGCGGACGGCGCCGTGCAGCAGCCGGGTGGGGCCGGTCGACGCGGTGGCGACGAGGCCGCCAACGGTCCCGGACCGGGGCGGGTCGACCGCCAGCCACTGGCCCGAGCCGGACAGGTCGCGCTGCAGGTCCTCGAGAAGGCGGCCGGCGCCGACGATGGTGATCAGGTCGCCCGCCGCGTGCTCCACGAGCGCGTCGAGCCCGGTGAGATCCAGCAGGACGTCGAGGCGCTCGGGCGGCGGCCCCCACCCGAGCTTGGTGCCGGCGCCGCGGGGGACGACGGCCAGCCCGGCCTCGTGGGCCACCCGCATGACGGCCCCGACCTGCGCGGTGTCGCGCGGACCGACGACCCAGCGGCACGGCATACCGCCGACATGGTCCCCGGGGCCACCCGCTCGCGCCGAGCCTCCGGCCGCCTCGGCCAGGCGGGACAGCACCATCTCGGTGTCGATGGTCGTCATCAGAAGAGCTCCGCCCGGCCGGCCTCGACGAGGGGGTGCGCGCCGCGGTTGCGGCCGGGCACCTCGCCGCACAGTCGGGGGGTCGGGAAGATCTTGCCGGGGTTGGAGATCGCGTCCGGGTCGAAGGCGCACCGCACCATCTGCATCGTGTCGAGGTCGTCCTCGCTGAACATCCGCGGCATGTACTTCGCCTTGTCGGAGCCGACCCCGTGCTCACCGGTGATGGAGCCGCCGAACTCGATGCAGAGGTCGATGATGGCGCCCGAGACGCCCTCGGCCTTCTCGGCCTCCCCCGCCACGGCGTCGTCGAAGAGCACGAGGGGGTGCAGGTTGCCGTCGCCGGCGTGGAAGACGTTGGCCACCCGGACGCCACCGTCGGCCGCGAGTGCGGAGATGCGCCGCAGCACCTCGGGCAGCGCGGTGCGCGGGATGACGCCGTCCTGGACGATGTAGTCCGGGCTGATCCGGCCGACTGCGGCGAAGGCCGACTTGCGCCCCTTCCAGAACAGCGCCCGCTCGGCATCGTCCCTGGCGATCCGGATCTCGAAGGCCCCGGCGGCGTTGCAGTGCTCGCTGATGGCGTCGAACTGGTGCTCCACCTCGACCGCGGCGCCGTCGAGCTCGACGATGAGGACCGCGCCGGCGCCCTGGGGATAGCCGCACTGGACGGCCGCCTCGGCCGCCTCGATGGCGAGCGCGTCCATCATCTCGATGGCAGCCGGGATGACGCCGGCCCCGATGATCGAGGACACGGCCTGGCCGGCGGAGTCGGTGTCGGGGAAGGCCGCGAGAAGGGTCTTGACCGCCTCGGGCGTGCGGGTCAGCCGGACGATGACCTTGGTCGCGATGCCGAGGGTGCCCTCGGAGCCGACGACGGCTCCCAGCAGGTCGTAGCCCGGCTGGTCGGGGGCCTTCCCGCCGATCTCGACGAGGTCCCCGGCGGGCGTGACGAGCTCGAGGCCGGTGACGTGCCCGGTCGTGAAGCCGTACTTGAGGCAGTGCGCCCCACCGGAGTTCTCCGCGACGTTGCCACCGATGGAGCAGACCTGCTGGCTCGACGGGTCGGGGGCGTAGTAGTAGCCGTCGGGCTGGGTCACCCGGGACAGCTGGAGGTTGATCACGCCGGGTTCAACGACGGCACGCTGGTTGTCGCGGTCGACCTCGAGGATGGCCCGCATCCGCGACAGGACGATGAGGACGCCGTCGGCGTGCGGCAGGGCCCCGCCGGAGAGGCCGGTGCCCGACCCGCGCGCCACGAAGGGGATGCGGTGCTCGGCACACGCCCGGACCACCACCGCGACCTGCTCGGCGGTCTCGGGCAGGACGACGAGCGAGGGGATGACCTTGTACTGCGCCAGCCCGTCGCACTCGTAGGTGCGCAGCCGCTGGCGGTCGGTGATGACCGCCCCCTGCGGCAGCAGCGGTGCCAGTGTGGTGGCCAGTCCTCGTGCGTCCATGTCGCCCCGTCCCCTGCCTCAGGCCATCTTCTCGTAGGCCGGGAGCGTGAGGAACTCCGCGAAGTCGTCGGCCACGGCCACCGCGAGGAAGGTCTCGGTCGCCTCGGCATAGTCTGCCGGGTTGCCGGGGAGCCTGGCGAGCTCCTCGTCGACGAGTCGCTCGACGAGCTCCCGGGTCACGACGTCGCCGGTCTCCAGCTCGACGTCGCACCGGATCCACTGCCACACCTGGGACCGGGAGATCTCGGCCGTCGCGGCGTCCTCCATGAGGTTATTGATCCCCACGGCTCCCTGGCCCCGCAGCCAGGAGTGGAGGTACTGGATGCCGACGCTGATGTTGTTGCGCAGACCGGCCTCCGTCACGGCGCCGGGGGTCGCGGTCACGTCGAGCAGCTGCTCCGCGCTCACGTGAACGTCGTCGCGCAGCCGGTCCAGCTGGTTGGGCCGCTCGCCGAGGACGTCCGTGAAGACCTCGGTGCAGAGCGCGACCATGCCGGGGTGGGCCACCCAGGACCCGTCGAAGCCGTCACCGGCCTCGCGGGTCTTGTCGTCGCGGACCTTCTGGAACGCCACCTCGTTGACCGCAGCGTCCTTGCTGGGGATGACGGCCGCCATCCCGCCGATGGCGTGGGCGCCGCGCCGGTGGCAGGTGCTCACGAGCAGCTCGGTGTAGGCCCGCATGAACGGCACCGTCATGGTCACCTGCGCACGGTCGGGGAGCATGAAGTCCTTGCCCCGGGTGCGGAACTTCTTGATGACGCTGAAGATGTAGTCCCACCGGCCGGCGTTGAGACCGGCGGAGTGCTCGCGCAGCTCGTAGAGGAACTCGTCCATCTCGAAGGCGGCCGGGTAGGTCTCGATGAGGCAGGTCGCGCGGATGGTGCCCTGCGGTATGCCGCGGGCCTTCTGCGCGCGGACGAAGACGTCGTTCCACAGCCGCGCCTCGAGGTGGCTCTCCATCTTGGGCAGGTAGAAGTACGGACCCTTGCCGGCGTCGAGCTGGCGCTGGGCGCAGTGGAAGAAATAGAGGCCGAAGTCGACGAGGGCGCCCGCCATCCGTTCGCCGTCCACCTCGATGTGTTTCTCGGACAGGTGCCAGCCGCGCGGGCGGACGACGACGGTGGACAGCTCCGAGGCCTCCTTGAGGGCGTAGGCCTTGCCCGCGTCGGAGGTGAAGTCGATCGTGCCGTCGAGGGCGTCCATGAGGTTGAGCTGGCCGTTGACGGCGTTCTCCCACGTCGGCGTGGACGCGTCCTCGAAGTCGGCGAGCCAGACCTTCGCGCCGGAGTTGAGGGCGTTGATCGTCATCTTGCGGTCAACCGGGCCGGTCATCTCGGCCCGGCGGTCCGCCAGACCCGGCGCCGGGTCGGCGACCTTCCAGTCGCCGTCGCGGATCTCCTGGGTCTCCGGGAGGAAGCCGAGCGTCCCGCCAGCCGCGAGTGCGGCATACCGCTCCTCGCGGGCGAGCAGGAGCTCGCGCCGCCGGGCGTCGAAGGTGCGGTGCAGGTCGGCGAGGAACGCGAGCGCCTCGTCGGTGAGCACCTCGTCGAAGCGGGGGCCCATGGGGCCGCTGATCTGGACGCCGTCGGGGACGGGCATGAGGACGAACTCCCTTGGTCATGGCTACCGGCGCCAGGCTCGCCGCCGCACCATCTCCGGCACAACCTGCATTTCCGGCATGCGGAATTGGATTTCTGTTTCCACCATCCTGCCGCAGGCGCCGGTGCGGGTCAATGGGTCGCGGGAGGTCGACCGGGTGGGACACCCCGGCAACCGCACGGTCAGCCGGAGCCGCCGATGTCGACCTCGTAGGCCTCGTAGACGAGGTCCGCGCCGCGTTGACGGTGCCGGACCAGGTGCCCGAGCAGGACGGTCCCCCGCTCGCGGAGCTCGGCGGCCGTGGGGACCGACCCCGAGCCCTCCACCGCCGCGAGCACCCCCTCGACCTCGAGACGGAGCGCCACGTGCTCGTCGACGAGCGTCCTCACCCCGGGGGAGAGCCGGGGCTCGGTTGCCAGCACCCCGGCATACAGGCCCTGGGGTCCCTCCGTGATGGCGATGTGCTCCCGGAAGTCCGCGGACAGCTCCGCCGTGGCCGCGTGGACCCGCTCGACCCACCGCGTCGCACGCCCCGGGATCGGCGCCGCCAGCGCCGCCTCGAGGGCGTCCACCGACTCGCGCAACTGGGCCCGATGACGTCGGGCGGCCTCGACGGACGCGTCGAGTGGACCAGTCGGGCGCGTCGGGCTCGAAGGGCTTTCGGTCCGGGCTGCCATCGAACCTCCCCTGAGGCGGTGGGGTCGTTCGTCCCATGGTGCGCCTTCGAACCGGGACCGTCCAGCCCAGATCGGACATCCGTCGAGACGGCGCACTCCCCGCACCCCGGATCGCCCCCGCCGACGGCCAGCGAGGCGCCGACGCCGGGGTCCGCTCAGGGCGGAACCGGGGTGTGGCCACCCTCGGGAACCGCGTAGATTGACCACACGTCTGGAAGAGACAGGGGTCACCCGCCCGCTGTCGAGGTGCACTGCCCGTGCACCGAGCCAGCTCCTGACGACTCGTGAGACGGGACCACCGCGGAAAGAGGACCTCAGATGACGGACCAGCCTTCCCCGGCGCCGACCGGGGCAGCCGACGCCGTGCAGGCGCTGGCCCCTCCGGCCCCCTCCGCCTTCCTGACCCTCGCGGCCCCGCCCGCGACCCGCCCCGTCAGCGAGACCGCCGCGCCCAAGATGGCCCCGCAGGTGCCCGAGACGGCGCTGCCCGGGCTCGACGCCAAGGTCGACTCCTACCTCGCCGCCCTGATGTCGGCCGAGCCGAAGTCGCCGTCCTTCGAGGCCAAGGCCGCCGACGTGCGGAGCATGGGCGATGAGGACGTGCGCCGGGCCGCCGAGTCGAGCAACCGGCTGCTCAGGGCGCCCGTCAAGGCGATGCAGGAGGGCGGTCTCGACGAGGGCTCGAGGGTGAGCAAGACGCTCCTGGACCTGCGCCGCACCGTCGAGGATCTCGACCCGTCGCAGGCCACGGGGGTCAAGAAGGTCCTCGGGATGATCCCGTTCGGCGACAAGGTCACCGACTACTTCCGCAAGTACCAGTCCGCCCAGAGCCACCTCGACGGGATCCTCCACTCCCTGCGCGAGGGTCAGGACGAGCTCCAGCGGGACAACGTCGCCCTCAACCTCGAGAAGCAGAACCTCTGGGAGTCGATGGGCCGGCTCAACCAGTACGTCTACGTCGCCGAGCGGCTCGACGCCCGCCTCACCGCGCAGATCGCCACCCTGGAGGCCACCGACCCCGAGCGGGCGACGGCATTCAAGCAGGACGTCCTCTTCTACGTGCGCCAGAAGCACCAGGACCTGCTGACCCAGCTCGCGGTCTCGATCCAGAACTACCTCGCCATCGACATCGTCATCAAGAACAACATCGAGCTCATCAAGGGCGTCGACCGCGCGTCGACGACGACCATCTCGGCGCTGCGCACGGCGGTCATCGTCGCCCAGGCCCTCGGCAACCAGAAGCTCGTGCTGGACCAGATCACGGCGCTGAACACGACGACGTCGAACCTCATCCAGTCGACGTCGGAGATGTTGCGCGACAACTCGGTCAAGATCCAGGAGCAGGCGGCTGCGGCCACGATCGGTCTGCCGCAGCTCCAGGCGGCCTTCTCCAACATCTACCAGACGATGGACGCCATCGACACGTTCAAGGTCCAGGCCCTCGACAACATGGCCGCGACGATCGGCACCCTCGAGACCGAGGTGACCAAGTCGCAGGCCTACCTCGACCGGGTCAACCGGCAGAACCCCGCCATCACCGCCGGCTCCCTGGACCTCGGGCGGTAGGTCGGTCCCGACCGCGCAACAGAACGACCGCACAACAATCCGTCCACCGCACGTCGTCCCGCGACCACTCAGGGGGAAGATCGGCACATGGGTATCGGTTCGTGGTTCGGCTTCGGCTCGCGTCCGGAGCGCGCCCCCGAGATCGCGTCCGCCGCGTCACGGGTGCCGACCAGCCAGGACCTGCTCGACGCCATCGACCGGGTCGAGCAGCAGGCCCGTGAGGGCAAGGCCCCCGGCATGGTGCAGTCGCGCCTCGGCCGGGTGGCGCGGATCGTGCGCGAGACCGTGCCCCGGCTCGAGACCCTCGGGCACGGCAGCCCGCAGGCCTACAACGTCATGGCGACGGCCACCGACTATCTCCCCGATGCGATCGGGGGATACCTCCGGTTGCCCCGGCAGTGGGCCGACTCGCGTCCCGTCGACCGTGGCAAGACCTCGCTGATGATCCTCATCGACCAGCTCGACCTGCTCGGCGCGACGATGGACAAGGTCTTCGACGCCGTATGCCGTGCGGACGCCGAGGCGCTGGTGGTCCACGGTCGCTTCCTCCAGGAGAAGTTCGGCGCCGCCTCCGGCGGCGGCGACCTGCGGATCGGGACCACGCCCCTGCCGCCCCTGCCGCCCAGTGACCCCGACGCGCCCACCCCGCTGACTCCTCCGACGGGCAGGCAGGGCTGATGCCGCAGCTCGAGCAGGCCCTCGACGCCCTGGCTGAGGTGGCCCGGCGCCTCGGACTCGACGCCCACGAGGCCCGCCGCGAGGGCGTCGTCCTGTCGGCCACGGTCGCGGAGCCGGCCAGCCCGACCTATCGCGCGGCCCAGGACTGGGCCCGGGCCACGGGCATGGCCGACGCCGACGACATCGCCGCCGCCAACGACGCCTTCATCAGCTCGGCCTCCTCGGGTCGCAAGTGGCGCGCCAGCCCCAGCGCCCTGGTGACGCACCTGCGTGCCACCGGGACGGAGGCGAAGGAGTATGCCGACGCCCTCGTCACCGTCGTCGAGGCGGCCTCGACCCTCGGGACCACCAACGCCCGGGTCACCGCCAACATCATCCGGGCCGCCGAGGCGCAGCGCAGCGGTGCCACGGGCTCCCCCGCCCCGGGGACGCGGTTCGACCCGGCGCTCGCCCCGTTCCAGGACCCGCGGATCCTGGAGTCGCTGCGGCTCCTGCACGGACCGGGTGCGCAGGCGCCCGCTCTCCCAGCGCCCTCCTCCGGCGGGCCGGATGCGGACCCGACTGCCCGGCATACCGGCGAGTCTGCTGACGGCACAGCGGCATCCGGGCAGGACGTCGCCGTGACCGAGGCCACCACGGATGCCGCTGCGGACCCTGAGCCCGAGCGGTCCGTCGAGGAGCTGCTCGGCGACCTCGACGCGATGATCGGGCTCGAGCGGGTCAAGCGTGAGGTGCACCAGCAGGTCGCGATGCTGAAGGTGGAGGCCAGGCGCGACGCCGCGGGTCTGCGCAACCCGGACGTCACCCGGCACCTCGTCTTCGTCGGCAACCCCGGCACCGGCAAGACGACCGTCGCCCGGATGGTGTCCGGGATCTACCGGGCCCTGGGCCTGCTGAGCAAGGGCCACCTCGTCGAGGTGGACCGGTCCGAGCTCGTCGCCGGCTACCTCGGCCAGACGGCGATCAAGACGGCGGAGGTGTGCACCAGGGCCGCTGGTGGGGTGCTGTTCATCGACGAGGCATACTCCCTCGGCGGCGACCAGTACGGCACTGAGGCGATCGGCACCCTCGTCAAGGAGATGGAGGACCGGCGCGACGAGCTGGTCGTCATCGTCGCCGGCTACCCCGACCCGATGGTCGTCTTCATCGCCCAGAACCCCGGGCTGGCGAGCAGGTTCAAGACGACGATCGACTTCGCCGACTACACCGACGACGAGGTCGTCGACATCCTCGGCAAGCTCGCGGACGGGGCGGACTACGACGTCTCGCCCGACGCGCAGGAGGCCTTCCGCGCGATCCTCGCCGGGACGGCGCGCAACCAGTCCTTCGGCAACGGGCGCTTCGCCCGCAACCTGCTCGAGGAGGCCATCGGCCGGCACGCGTGGCGCCTGCAGGACATCGAGGAGCCGACGACGGAGCAGCTGCGCCTGCTGTTGACGGAGGACTTCCGCCCCCCCGAGACCACCGACGTCGACCCGTCCCCGGCGGAGGTCTCCGCTGCGTCCGGCACCTCGGCCGCCGGGGCGACCGACCTGCCGGACGACACCCGCCTGCGGGGAGGACCCGGATGACCCAGCAAGCCACCTCAGCACCGGAGCAGGTCATCGGCGTCACGGGCGCACCGGACAACCCGCTCCGGGTCTTCCTCAGCTCGGCCTTCGAGGGCACCCCCGGGCGGATGCGCCTGCTCGGGGCCGTGGCAGCACTTGCCGCGGCGGTCTTCGGGATCGTCGGCGCCACCATCTTGTGGTCCTCGTCAGCCGCCCTGAGCCGAGCAGACCACGACACCGCCCAGGTCGTGCGGTCCCAGGGGATCTACGCCGACCTGCTGCGTGCGGACGCCAGCGCGACCAACGCCTTCCTCGTCGGCGGCCTCGAGAACCCCGCACAGCGGGCCGACTACGACGCGACGATGAGCCGGGTCGCCGCAGCGATCGCCGAGGCGGCCACGGCCCAGCCGGCCGACGGCACCGCCCTCGGTCAGCTCAACGCGCAGGTCCAGACGTATGCCGCCACCGTCGAGCAGGCCCGCGTCTACAACCGGCAGGGACTGCCGATCGGGTCGCAGTACCTCAACAACGCCAGCCTCGGGCTGCGGACCACCACCTTGCCCGTGGTCGCCGCCGTGACGAGCGCCAACGCGCAGCGGGCTGACCAGGAGTTCGGGGCGAGCAGCACCGGGGTGGCACTGGGACTGGTCGGCACCCTCGCGCTCATCGTGCTTGTGGTCGTCATCGTGTGGCTGGCCCGGCGCACCCACCGCTACCTCAACGTCCCGCTCACCGTGGCGGCGGGCCTCGTCCTCGTCGCCCTCCTGCTCGGGACGACCACCCTTGGGTCGGTGGGCAGCGGCCTCGCCACGGTCCGCGGCTCCGACTACAAGGCGACCCTGGCCCTCGCGAACGCTCGCTCGGCAGCCTTCGACGCGAAGTCCAACGAGAGCCTGACCCTCATCGCCCGGGCCGGCAACGCGAGCGAGACGAAGTGGAAGACGCCCTCCGAGTCGGTCCTGACCAACCTCGTCGTGCTCGGGGCGGCGCAGGGCAGCATCGGGCCGGCCGGGTCCCTCCGGACCGCGTGGAACGCCTACGTCACGGAGCACGTGGCCATCCGCAAGCTCGACGACGACGGCACGTGGGACCAGGCCGTCGCCGCCGCGACGAAGACGGACCCCGCGTCGGCCAACGCGAGATTCACCGCCTTCACCAGCCAGGCCGACCAGTCGCTCGAGACGTTCCGTGCCGCGACGCAGGCCAAGGTCACCGAGCCGCAGACCAGGGTCACCGTCACCGGCTGGGTGCTGCTCATCATCTGCCTCGCGGCCGCGCTCCTGGCCCTGCGAGGGATCTCGCAACGACTCGAGGAGTACCGATGAGGACCCGGTCAAGGACCCGTCGGTCCGGGGTGGCCATCGGCCTCGCCCTCGTCCTGGGCGCAGCGGCCTGCACCTCCGGCGGTGACTACGCGCCGACCACCGTCCCGTCCGTGACGACGACGCCGCCCCAGGGTTCGACGCCCGCTGCCGCTCCCAGCTGCACGAATGCGACACAGTCCTACAACCCTGTCGCCAACCTCCAGACCGGCGCTGCGAGCGCCTCCGTGAAGGCCATCAGGGACCGCGGCTACCTCATCGCCGGGGTCTCCGCCGACTCGCTGCTCCTCGGCTCACGCAACCCCCTGACCGGCCAGATCGAAGGTTTCGACATCGACATGGTCAAGGCGGTCGCGACCGCGATCTTCGGGGACCCGGCCAAGGTGCAGCTCGTCGTCATCCAGGCCAGCGACCGGCTGACCGTCCTCAAGGACAAGAAGGTCGACATCGTCGCCCGCAACATGACGATGACCTGCTCGCGGTGGGAACAGATCTCCTTCTCGGCCGAGTACTACCGCTCCGGCCTCAAGATCCTCGTCCGCAAGGGGGCCACGGAGACGTCGCTGGCCGGGCTCACCGGCAAGAGGGTCTGCGCCCCGAACGGGACCTCGACGATGGACAAGGTCCGCAGCGTCGCCGGCATCGAGGCCGTCGGGGCCGGCACCCACACGGGCTGCCTCGTCCTCTTCCAGCAGGGCAAGGTCGACGCCATCGCCGGCGACGACACCGTCCTGGCCGGGCTCGTCGCGCAGGACCCGTATGCCGTCGTCCCCACCATGGCGCCCGAGACGGACGAGCCCTACGGCCTGGGCATCACCAAGGACGCGAAGGACCTCGTCTCCTTCGTCAACACCGTCCTGGAACAGATGAAGGCCGACGGCCGGTGGAAGGCCATCTACGACCGGTGGCTCGCGGCCCGTCTCGGACCGGCCCCCACCCCGCCGCAGTCCGTCTACGGTCGTCCGTGACGGCGGCGCCCATGTCCCTCAACCTCACCCCTCCGACGCCGCCGTCGACCGGAGCCGCTCCGGAGCCTCCCGGGCGGCTCGGCGCGGCGGTGGCGGCCCAGGACGCCTTCGCCTACCTGCGCGACCTCGGCCTCTGGCGCGACAAGCGACGCAGCGAGCTCGACGCCCTCGACGCCGTCGCGCTGGCCTCGAGCGAGCGGGACTCCTTCAGCCGGGACATGCTCGTCTCGATGGCGCTGTGGAAGGCCATCTCGGACCGTTACGACCTGCTCGAGGTGACCTTCGACAACGGCCGGGTCGGGCCCAGGGAGGCCGAGCGGATCTCCGCACTCATCTGGGGCCGTCTCGACGTCGCCCCCGGCTCGGCGGCGGGCTCCCTGGCCCCGTCCACCGCCGGCGCCCTCGCCCTCTCGCTGCCCGAGGCGTGCCGGCTCTCGGACGCGATGACCTCGTCGCTGCGGGCCCGGCTCTCCCTCGAGCCGTCCGGCGCGGAGGTCGGCACCCGGCTCAAGGACGTGCGCGAGACCATCGAGCGGGTCCGCGACCAGATCGGCCTGGTCCCGGTCGGCGCCGGTCGCGACGCCGCCCGCGCCCTGCACCAGCGGCTCGAGCAGCGCCTCGTCGACGTCACCGACCGGGCGAGGCGGGGCGCCGACGTCGGCGGCCTCCTCGCCCCGCTGGAGTACGACGCGTCGAGCACCGAGCGCGACCTCATCGTCGGCGCCGGCCAGCGCCTCGACGCAGCCCGCGACGCCGAACGGGCCCGGCGGCTGAGGACCGAGCTCGCCGCCCGGGGCGCCGCGATCCGCCTCCTGGAGGACCAGTGCGTCGCCGCGGTGGATCCTGCACCACGCCTCGCCATCCCGGACGTCACCGCGCTCGGCGAGGTGCCGACCGACCCGAAGCCCCTCGAGCTCTACCTCGGCCGGCTCGACGCCGTCTCGCGGGCCCTGACCCGGGCCCACTCGGCCTACGCCGACGCCCTCGCCGAGGTGGACGAGGTGCGCGGCCTCGTCGGCGCGCTTGGCGCGCAGGCGCGGGCGTCCGGCATACGCGCTCCTGACCTCGACGACCTCGCCGGCCGCCTCGACCAGGCCTTCGCCCGGGCCCCCACCGACATGCTCCGCGTCCGCGCCCTCGTCGCCGCCTTCCAGGCCTACCTCCAGTCCGTGACGACGCAGGGAACCCGCTGATGAGTCCGACCGCGACCGCCTGCACCCAGCCCGGCTGCTCCGGCCACCTGCTCGACGGCTACTGCGACGTCTGCGGCTCGCCCGGTGAGAGCGGGGTGGGCGGGGCGGCCCCGGTGTCCGGCCCCATGTCCGGCCCCGGGGAGGTCGGCGATGACGACGACGGCAGCGGCCTGCGCGCAGCCGTCCAGCAGCAGATCAGCTCCTCGGTCCCGGACGGCACGCCGTGCCATCAGCCCAGGTGCGCAGGGCACGTCCTGGATGGCTACTGCGACGTCTGCGGCGCCTCGGGTGAGTCGTTCGAGCCGCTGTCCTTCGCGACCGCACCAGCGGGGGTGGCGAGCTCCCCGTCGACGATGTCACGGGCCAGCAACCGCCTCGCCTCAACCGCCCTCGGCTCGGCCCGAGCCGGCCAGCCCGGCAGCCGGACGACCCGCCGGGTCGGCAGCAGCTCGCAGCGGATGCGCAGCGCCCGCCTCGGTGCCGGCCTGACGACGATCCCGCCGGTGCCCGAGATCGACGCGTCGACGGCCATCATGGACAACCCCGTCGTCCCGGAGGACAAGCGCTACTGCTCCAACTGCGGCAACGCCGTCGGGCGCGGCCACGACGGCGTCCCCGGCCGGAGCACCGGCTTCTGCGCCAGGTGCCGACAGGCGTTCTCGTTCGACCCGAAGCTGCGCCCGGGCGACCTGATCGCCGGGCAGTACGAGGTCGCGGGGTGCCTCGCCCACGGTGGCCTCGGCTGGGTCTACCTCGCGCGGGACAAGAACGTCTCCGACCGCTGGGTCGTGCTCAAGGGGCTGCTCAACTCGGGTGACCCGGACGCCCTCGCCGCTGCCATCGCCGAGCAGCGCTTCCTCGCCCAGGTGTCCCACCCGCACATCGTCGAGATCTACAACTTCGTCACCCACGACGACGCCGGCTACATCGTCATGGAATATGTGGGCGGGACGTCCCTGAAGTCTCTGCTCAAGCAGCGGATGCAGAGGACGCATCGCTATGACCCCATCCCCGCCGACCAGGCCCTGGCCTACATCCTCGAGATCCTCCCGGCGTTCCAGTACCTGCACGACCTCGGCCTGGTCTACTGCGACTTCAAGCCCGACAACCTCATCCAGGTCGGCGACATGGTCACGCTCATCGACCTCGGGGGCGTCCGGAAGATCGACGACGACGACTCGGCGATCTTCGGGACCGTGGGCTACCAGGCGCCCGAGGTCGCCGAGCAGGGCACGACGGTGGCCTCGGACATCTACACGATCGGGCGCACCCTCGTCGTGCTGATGATGGAGTTCCGGGGCTACCAGTCGACCTACCTCGCCTCCCTGCCGCCGGTCGAGGACACCCCACTCTTCCAGCGCTACGACTCGCTCTACCGGTTGCTGCTCAAGGCGTGCGCGGTCTCGCCCGACGACCGGTTCGCCTCCGCCGACGAGCTGCGGGTGCAGATGCTCGGGGTGCTGCGCGAGGTCGTCGCCCAGGACCAGCAGCGCAGCGGCCGGGCCATCAGCTCCGCCTCGTCGCTGCTGTTCGAGGAGCCGGCGATCGCCACCGACACCCTCGACTGGCAGACCCTCCCGGCCCTGCGTGTCGACCCCAACGACCCCCAGGCCAGCTGGCTCCACGGGCTCGCCGGATCGACACCGCAGGAGCGGCTCACGGCCCTGTATGCCGCGCCCGCCGCGTCCCCGGAGGTGCAGCTCGAGACCTGCCGGGCCGCCCTGCACGCCGGCCGGCCGGACCTCGTCGACGAGGTGGTCAACGCCATGCTGCGCGCCGACCCGTGGGAGTGGCGTGCCGTGTGGATGCAGGGCCTGAGCGCGCTGCTGCAGAACGACCCCCGCGAGGCCCAGAGCGCCTTCAACGCCGTCTACGGCCAGGTCCCGGGAGAGCTCGCCCCCAAGCTCGCCCTCGCCTACAGCTGCGAGACGAGCGGCGAGCTCGACGTCGCCGAGAACCTCTACGCGGCGTGCGCGCGGACCGACACCAACTTCATCCCGGCGGCCGCGTTCGGCATGGCCCGACTCCGGACCCGGCGGGGCGACGTCCAGGGCGCCGTGGAGGGCCTCGACCTCATCCCGCCGACGTCCCGGGCCTATGCCCTCGCCCGCCAGGCCCGGGCGGACATCCTCGCCTCGTCGGGCGGCGGCCTGCCGGCCCTGGCCAGCGCCCACGCGAGTGTGGATCAGGTGCTCATGGACCCCGGCGACCGGGCCCGGCTCAACGTGCACATCTACGAGACCGGGCTCGGCGAGGTCAGCCAGCGCGGCGAGGCACCCGGCCTGCGGATCGGCGACCACCTCGCGACCTCGCGCGGGATGCGGGAGGCTCTGGAGGCGGCGCTGCGCCAGCTGGCCCGGCTCACCTCGGGACGGGACGACAGGGTCCAGCTCATCGACAAGGCCAACGCGGTCCGACCCTGGACCCTGCGATGAGGCGGGCCGGACCGTGACCGCAGCCCCTCCCAGCTTCTGCCCCAACTGTGGTGCGACGCGTTCCCCCGACGCCCTCTTCTGCGAGGAGTGCGCTTTCGACTTCACGGGGGGCCGGGCCACGACCGAGCTGGCGGCACGTGGATCCGGCCCCGTCATCGAGCCCCGGGTGCGCTCGGTGCAGGCGGCCACCCCGGTGACGGCCGAGCAGGGCGACGAGTCCCCGCTCGACGTCGGGTGGACCGGCGCCATTGCTCGCGACACGGGGGCACCGCCGCTCCCGTCGGACGGGGGCCAGGCCTGCACGGACTGCCGTCAGGGCACCTACGTCGACGGCTACTGCGACAACTGCGGATCCAAGCAGCGCGACCCCCGCGACCACTTCGTCGAGGAGCCGCAGCCCTGGCTGGCCGGGGTCTGCGACATCGGCATCCGGCACAGCCGCAACGAGGACGCAATGGCCCTGCATGCGCAGGAGCAGGCGCTGTCCTTCGGTGTGATCGTGGTCTGTGACGGGGTGTCGAACTCCACCGACTCCCACATCGCGAGCCTCGCCGCGAGCCGGGCCGCCCGCGAGGTCCTCGACGACCCGGTGCCGCGCGGGATGGGGACGCGCACCGCCATCGTCGCTGCGATCGAGCAGCGTCTCGGCGAAGCCGTCGAGGCCGCCTGCCGCGCCGTCGTCGAGACGACCGCCGACCGCGAGGTCGAGAGTCCCCCGTCCTGCACCTTCGTTGCCGCCCTCGTCGACCACGGCGTTGCCGTCGTCGCCACCGTTGGTGACAGCCGGGCATACTGGCTCCCCGACGCGCCCGGGAGCGCCCCACGGCAGCTGACTCCTGACGACTCCTACGCAGCCGAGCAGATGGCCGCCGGTGTGCCGCGGGCCGAGGCAGAGACGGGCGTCGGCGCGCACGCCATCACGCGCTGGCTGGGCTCGGACGCCCCCGAGGACATCACACCGCACACGAGCGACCTCGACCTCGACGAGGACGGCTGGCTCCTCGTCGCCAGCGACGGCCTCTGGAACTACTGCTCCGAGGCCACGGACCTGCGGGCCCTCGTCCACGACACCGTCGCGCAGCTCGGGACGGCAGGGCGCCACCCCGCAACGCTCGCCCAGGCGCTCACCGACTTCGCCCTCGGCCGCGGGGGGATGGACAACATCACCGTCGCCCTCGTCCGGGTCGGTCAGGTCGACGCCGCACCCCAGCCGCCGGTCCCCGAGGCCGGACCCCCCACCGGGCTGACCGCCTCGACGCGGGAACCCGCGGCGACCCCCGGCTCGTCATACAGGGGAGAGCCCCCTGCACCCTCACCGTCGACCTCTGCCCCGACGGAGCACCCAGTGGAGCCTGTGGACCCGGTCCTGGACTCCGACGACGGAAAGGACACCCCCTGATGGCCCAGTTCACGGCCGAGGTCTTCCAGAACGAGTTCCTCCCCGATGGCGGGACCGACGTCCATGCCATCGTCCGCGTCACCTGCCGCGGCGCCGGCCAGGCCGGTCAGTCCAGCGCGACCGACGCCGCGGAGATCATCATCGTCGACACCTCCGGCTCGATGGGCGAGAACGGCATCGCCCAGGGCCGCAACGCCGCGACCGCGGCGATCAACGAGATCACCGACGGCACCTGGTTCGGGGTCATCGCCGGCAACCACGTGGGCACGCTCGTCTTCCCGTATGCCGGTGGCGCCCCGCAGATGGTGCGGATGGACCCGTCGTCGCGCCAGGCGGCGATCAACGCCATCGGCCACTTCCGCGCGGACGGAGGCACGGCGATGGGGACCTGGCTGACCAAGGCTGCGGAGGTGTTCCGCACGGTGCCGCAGGCGACGCAGCGGCACGCGATCCTGCTCACCGACGGGGCCAACGAGCACGAGACCCCCGAACAGCTGACGCGGTCGATCCAGGACGCCACAGGGCAGTTCCAATGCGACTGCCGCGGCCTCGGCGACCGGTGGCAGGTTGACGAGGTCCGTCGCATCGCCTCCGCCCTGCTCGGCACGGTCGACCTCATCCCCGCCGCCCAGGACATGGCCGCCGAGTTCCAGAGCCTGATCCGCAGGGCGATGGCGCGTGGTGTCGCCAACATCGACGTGCGGGTCTGGACCCCACAGGGCGCGCAGACGCTCTTCGTCAAGCAGGTCGCCCCGACCCTCGAGGACCTCACGTCCCGCCGCACCCAGGTCAACCCGCTCACGGCCGGATACCCGACCGGTGCGTGGGCCGACGAGAGCCGGGACTACCACGTCGCGGTGCGCCTGCCGGCGAAGTCGGTGGGGCAGGAGCAGCTTGCGGGTCGGGTCATGGTCGCCCTCGGGCAGGAGATCCAGACCCAGGCGCTCGTCAAGGCGACGTGGTCGAACGACGACTCCCTCACGACGCGGATCGACGACCAGGTGGCGCGCTACACGGGGCAGGCCGAGCTGGCGCAGGTCATCCAGGACGGGCTCGCCGCCAAGGCGGCCGGTCGCGACGACGACGCCACGGCGAAGCTCGGTCGCGCGGTCCAGATCGCGGCGGCGTCGGGCGACCAGGAGATGACCTCTCGACTGCGCAAGGTCGTCGACATCGACAACGCCGAGGACGGGACCGTGCGGCTCAAGAAGGGCGTGGAGAAGCTCGACGAGATGGCCCTCGACACCGCGTCCACCAAGACGACCCGGGTGAAGAAATGACGGCGAGGTGCCCGAACGGCCACACCTCCCAGGCGAACGACTTCTGCGACACGTGTGGCGCGAAGATCGACCCCGACCAGCAGCCGCCACCCAGCAGTGAGGCCGAGGGCGAGTCCGTGGCCGAGTCCGTGGCACCGGTCGACCAGACCTGCCCCAACTGCCAGACGTCCAACGCGGTGGACGCGCTCTTCTGTGAGGCGTGCGGGTATGACTTCACGACGGGTGCCCTGCCCCGGGGGGCCGTCCCTGCCTCGGCAGCATTGCCCACGGAACCCGCTGCAGGAGCGCCGAACTCATCCCCGGTGAACGCGCCGGAGCCCGGGGCGGAGTCCGCCGAGGGCGGGCCGGCGGTGCCCGGGCCGGTCGGTGCCACCGGCAACGTGTCGCCGGCCATCGCCCTCGAGTGGGTCGCCGAGGTCTGGGTCGACCCGGACTGGTATGCCGGTCAGGAGGCCGAGGAACCCATGCCGTCAGCCGGACTGCCGGGCGTCGTGCCGCTGCTCAACCGCAGCGCCCTGATCGGCCGGGTGTCCGCCAGCCGCAACATCGTGCCGGACGTCGACTGCACCTCCGACACCGGTGTGAGCCGGCGCCACGCCCAGCTCTCCACCGACGGTCGTCGGTGGTTCGTCGAGGACCTCGGCTCGTCCAACGGGACCTTCGTCGGTCCGGCGTCTGGCCCCCTCCCGGAGCAGCCGATCAACGTCGGCCCCCGGACCGAGCTCGACGGGGATGACCGGGTCTACGTCGGGGCGTGGACCCGGATCGTCGTGCGGCAGGCCACCGACGAGGAGATCGAGGCCAACTCCACCTGACGGCTTCGGAGACGATGCAGACCGTGCACCAAGGGCCATGCTCGTTGCGTCGCGCCGACGTCCGGACAGTTCCACGGG
>NZ_JBKJPP010000152.1:0-19092 GCF_046595215.1 Lapillicoccus sp.
CGCGCCGGTGAGCGACTACGAGGGCATGCACGTCTTCGACGCCAACGCGCACATCATCGAACACCTGAGGGCCCGCACGCAGGGTGACGACACGGCCGACACTGCCGGCTCGACCACCGTGGGTACGGTGCTGCTGCGCCGCGAGACCTACGACCACTCCTACCCGCACTGCTGGCGCTGCCGGCAGCCGCTGATCTACATGGCCGTCTCCAGCTGGTTCGTCGAGGTGACGAAGATCAAGGACCGGATGCTCGAGCTCAACCAGGACATCCGGTGGACCCCGTCGCACATCAAGGACGGCCAGTTCGGCAAGTGGCTGGGCAACGCCCGGGACTGGTCCATCAGCCGGAACCGCTTCTGGGGCAGCCCGATCCCGGTGTGGAGGTCGGATAACCCGCAATTCCCCCGCACTGACGTCTACGGCTCCCTGGCGGACCTCGAGCGGGACTTCGGCGTCACCGTCACCGACCTGCACCGGCCGTTCGTCGACCGGCTGACCCGGCCGAACCCTGACGACCCGTCGGGCCGCTCGACGATGCGGCGCGTCGAGGAGGTCCTCGACGTCTGGTTCGACTCCGGCTCGATGTCGTTCGCCCAGGTGCACTACCCCTTCGAGAACGCCGAGTGGTTCGAGCACCACTTCCCGGGCGACTTCATCGTCGAGTACATCGGCCAGACCCGAGGCTGGTTCTACACGCTGCACGTCCTCGCGACTGCGCTCTTCGACCGCCCGGCCTTCTCGTCCTGCGTCAGCCATGGCATCGTCCTCGGCTCCGACGGCCAGAAGATGAGCAAGTCACTGCGTAACTACCCCGACGTGCGCGAGGTGTTCGACCGCGACGGCGCCGACGCGATGCGCTGGTTCCTCATGTCGAGCCCGATCCTGCGCGGAGGCAACCTCGTCGTCACGGAGCAGGGCATCCGCGACGGGGTGCGGCAGGTGATGATCCCGCTGTGGAACGCGTGGTCCTTCTTCTGCCTCTACGCGAACGCCGCCGACGCCGGTCAGGGCTACGACGCGCGGTGGTCGACCGCGTCGACCGACGTCCTCGACCGCTACCTGCTCGCCAAGCTGCGGCACTTCGTCGAGACGACCCAGGAGCAGCTCGACGCCTATGAGATCGCTGGTGCCTGTGACAGCCTGCGCAGCTTCCTCGACGCGTTGACGAACTGGTACATCCGTCGCTCCCGCGGCCGGTTCTGGGGTGGGGAGGACGCCTCTGCCCGAGCCGCGTTCGACACCCTCCACACCACCCTGGAGGTCGTCTGCCGGACCGTGGCGCCGCTGCTGCCGCTCACGACCGAGGAGATCTGGCGCGGCCTGACCGGAGGCCGCTCGGTCCACCTCACCGACTGGCCCACGGCCCACGACCTCCCGAAGGACGAGGCCCTCGTCGCGTCGATGGACCTCGCCCGGGAGATCTGCTCGGCGGCGTCGTCCCTGCGCAAGGCGGGCGGTCTGCGGGCGCGCCTGCCCCTGCAGCAGCTGACCGTCGTCACCGACGACCCGGCCGCGCTCGAGGACTTCGAGCCGGTGATCACCGACGAGGTCAACGTCCGCAGCATCCGCTGGGTCGATGTCGAATCCGCGAAGGGGTCGGACTTTGGCGTCTCGCGCCGGCTGACGGTCAACGCGCGTGCCGCGGGCCCGCGCCTGGGCCGGGACGTCCAGACGGCCATCAGGGGCTCCAAGAGCGGCGACTGGTCCGTTGCGGAAGACGGCACCGTGACCTCCGGGGGGTTGTCGCTGCAGGCGGGGGAGTTCACACTCGAGACCGTGGTGGACCAGGGCGCCAACGACGGCGAGCGCGCGGTCGCGATGCTGCCGCGCGGCGGCTTCGTGGTCCTCGACACCACCGTCTCGCCAGAGCTGGCGCAGGAGGGCCTGGCCAACGACGTCATCCGGGCCGTCCAGCAGGCCCGTCGCGACGCGGGGCTGCACGTCAGCGACCGCATCTCCCTCACGGTCACGGGCTCGGACGCGGTGTGGCAGGCCACCGTCGCGCACCAGCAGACGATCATGTCCCAGACCCTCGCCGCGCAGTTCGGGTCGGCCGGAGCCGAGCACGCCCTCGCGGAAGACCTGGGGGTCGGGGCCATCGTCGGTGACGGCGAGACAATCCGCATCCTCGTGAAGAAGCTCTGATGGCCACCGTTATCCGTGAGGCCACCAGCGACGACCTCGGCGCGGTCGTGGCGGTGGGACACCGCACCTGGCCCGCGACCTACGAGCCCATCGCCGGGGCGGACTACGTCGCGATGGGGCTGGCCAAGTGGTGGACCCCGGACGCGACGATCCCGGCCATCCGCGCGGGTCGCGTCACCGTGGCCGAGGTCGACGGAGAGATCGTGGGCATGGCCGCGGTTGGACCGAGTGACGGCCACCTCGTGATCTGGAAGCTCTACGTGGTGCCTGAGTGCCAGGGGCGCGGTCTGGGCAGGCAGCTGGTCGACGCCGTACTCGCCCGGGCGCGGGAGTCCTACGACGACATCCGGCTGGCCTGTCTCGTGGGCAATGACGGCGCCGCCGCGTTCTACCGGTCGCAGGGCTTTGTCGAGCTCGAGCGCGAGACCGGCGGACACGGCATACCGGACTCCGTGTGGATGGCTCGAGAGCTGGGAGCAGAGTCGTGAGTGGTCGTCCGGACGCGTCACAGGTGGAGGCAGGCCGCCGGCTCGGGGTGGAGAAGCGGCTGCGGCAGGTGGAGATGGAGATCCTCGGTCGGGTCCCGGAGAGCGAGATCGACCCGTCGCTGGAGTCGGTGCGCGAGGTCATGGAGCTGCTCGGTGACCCACAGCGGACCTTCCCCGTCATCCATGTCACCGGCACGAACGGCAAGACGTCGACGACGAGGATGGTCGAGACGCTGTTGCGCGAGATGGGCCTGACGACAGGGCGCTTCACGTCGCCGCACCTGCACTCCTTCCGGGAGCGGATCGCGATCGGTGGTGAGTCGATCTCTGCAGAGCGGCTCATCGAGATCTACGACCAGGTGCTGCCCGTCGTCGAGATCGTCGACGCCCGATCTGTCGCCGCCGGTGGCTCGAGGCTGAACTTCTTCATGATGTCGGTCGTCCTGGCGTATGCCGCCTTCGCCGACGCCCCCGTCGACGTGGCCGTCGTCGAGGTCGGCTTGGGCGGCACCTGGGACGCGACCAACGTCGCCGACGGGCAGGTCGCCGTGGTCACCCCGGTCGCCATCGACCACACGAGGCTGCTCGGTTCAACGGTCGAGGAGATCGCCACGGAGAAGTCGGGCATCATCAAGGCGTCCGCGATCGCCGTGTCATCGATCCAGGATGCCGACGTCGCCTCGATCCTCGCGGACCGCGCTCAGGAGGTCGGGGCCCGGATCGTGTTCGAGGCCAACGACTTCGGGGTCACCGCCCGGGAGGTTGCCGTCGGCGGCCAGCTGTTGTCGTTCCGTGGCCTCGGTGGGGACTACGCGGAGGTGTTCCTCCCGCTGCACGGTGAGCACCAGGCCAGCAACGCCGCGACGGCCCTCGCCGCGGTGGAGGCCTTCGTCGGCGGGGGCGAGCAGCGACTCGATCCGGGCGTGGTCCGGGAGGGCTTCGCCAAGGTCACCTCGCCTGGCCGGCTCGAGGTCGTCCGTCGCTCGCCGACGGTGCTCGTGGACGCCGCCCACAACCCTGCCGGGATGCAGGCGCTGCGGGCCGCCCTCGACGACTCGTTCGCCTTCACCCGGCTGGTGGGGGTCGTGGCCATCTTCGAGGACAAGGAGCCGGCCACGATGCTCGAGATCCTCGAGCCGGCTCTGGAGCACGTCGTCGTCACCCGCAACAGCTCGCCGCGCTCGATCTCGCCGCGCCGGCTCGGACTCATCGCCGCGGAGATCTTCGGCGAGGACCGCGTCACCGTCGTCGACGACCTCCCCGACGCCCTCGAGCAGGCCGTCACCATCGCGGAGACGGACGGTCTCGGAGGCGGGGTGCTCGTCACCGGGTCGATCGTCACCGCGGCCGATGCCCGGATGCTCCTGGGGTCGACGCAGACCTGACGGGGGGGGCGGCTGGCTCGGCCGGTGCACGGCATACCGTGGTGCTCATGAGGGCCGGGAGCGAGTGCGCATGAGGGGACTCGTCTTCTACGGCGCCACGGGCAAGTTCACCTGGCGGATGGCCGCGACGGTGCTCGGCGGGCAGTCGCTGGCCGTCTTCTTCGGCGCGCTCGTCGCCCGGGGGATCGCGCAGTCGACGGGCAATCCGTCGTCGGGCCTCTACCTCTGGGTCGGCTCGGCCCTCGCGGTCTCCTGCATCCTCGGCGCGGGCCTCATGCGTCGTCCCTACGGGGTGACGCTCGGGTGGCTCATCCAGCTCGCGACCTTCCTCAGCGCCGTCGTCGTGCCCGCGATGCTGCTCGTCGGTGTCATGTTCGCAGCGCTGTGGGTGACCTGTCTGGTCCAGGGCCACCGCATCGACACCCTGCAGGCGAAATGGGCTGCCGAGCGGGACAGCGCCGAGAAGGACAGCGAGGCCGGCGCCAGCCCATAGGGTGGGGCGGGTGACGACGCAGACGGAACGCTCCCTGGTCCTGGTCAAGCCCGACGGCTTCGAGCGCGGCCTCACCGGTGAGGTGCTCGGCCGGATCGAGACGAAGGGCTACGTCCTGGTGGCCCTCGACATCTTCACCCCCGACCGCGACCGGCTGGCCGAGCACTACGCCGAGCACGAGGGCAAGCCGTTCTACGCGCCCCTCGTCGACTTCATGTCCTCCGGACCGGTGACGGCCGTCGTCATCGAGGGTCAGCGCTGCATCGAGGGCTTCCGGGCCCTCGCGGGGGCGACCGACCCGACGGCCGCCCTGCCCGGCACGATCCGAGGTGACCTCGGCCGCGACTGGGGTCAGCAGGTTCAGGCCAACATCGTCCACGGCTCGGACTCACCGGAGTCGGCGGCGCGCGAGATCGGCATCTGGTTCCCGGACCTGTGACGTCCCCGCCGGCGGGGCCGGGCCAGGTCGCAGGGTGCTTCTCGTGCGACCAGGAAGGTCTCCCCGACCTGCCGCCGCGGAAGCGAGCCTGGGTCAGCAGTCACTGGCGGGTGGCACACGCCTTCGACTCGGGACTGCCCGGCTGACTCGTCGCGCTGCCACGTCGGCACGTGACGGCGATCGCAGAGCTCGGTCCGGCTGTGGCCGCAGAGCTGGGGCCCCTGCTGGCCGACCTGAGCCGAGCCCTTGGCGTCGTCACGGGATGCGTCAAGACCTACGTCCTGCAGCTGGCCGAGGCCGAGGGGTTCTCGCACGTGCACTTCCACGTCGTGCCGCGTGCCGCCAGGTGCCCGACGACATCCGGGGTCCGCGGGTCTTCTCGATGCTCGGGCGTCCGGTCGGGGAGCGGGTGGCCGACGACGAGCAGGACCGCCTCGCCCTGCCGCTTTCCGCCGAGCTCGTCACCAGGGGACTTCCCGGGGAGGTGTCAGCGCCCGAGGCGCTGGTAGGTCTTCTCGGTCTCGGCCCTGGACGTGCTCCACCAGTCGGTGTTGTCCGTGTACCACGCGATCGTCTGCGCCAGCCCGGCCCGGATGTCTTGGTACTGCGGGGTCCAGCCAGTCTCGGCGCGCAGCTTGCCCGAGTCGATGGCATAGCGCATGTCGTGCCCCGGCCGGTCGTTCACGTGCTCGAACCAGTCGGCCGGCTTGCCCATCAGCTCGAGGATGAGGGCGATGATCTCCCGGTTGTTCTGCTCGCCGTCGGCACCGATGAGATAGGTCTCGCCCAGTCGGCCCTGCTCGACGATCGCGACGACGGCGTCATTGTGGTCGTCGACGTGGATCCAGTCGCGGACGTTGGCGCCGGCGCCGTAGAGCTTGGGCATGACGCCCTCGAGGATGCCGGTGACCTGACGGGGGATGAACTTCTCGACGTGCTGGCGTGGGCCGTAGTTGTTCGAGCAGTTCGACAGCGTCGCCTTGAGGCCGAAGGAGCGGACCCAGGCGCGGACGAGCAGGTCGGCGCTCGCCTTCGAGGCGGAGTAGGGGCTGGACGGGTTGACCGGCGTCGACTCGGTGAACCGGTGGGGGTCGTCCAGCTCGAGGTCGCCGTAGACCTCGTCCGTCGAGATGTGATGAATTCGCTTGTCGTGCTTGCGAACTGCCTCGAGCAGGCGGTAGGTTCCGATGATGTTGGCCTCCATGAAGGGCCACGGGTTGTCGAGGCTGTTGTCGTTGTGCGATTCCGCCGCGAAGTGGACGACGAGGTCGGTGTCCGCGACGAGCCGGTCGACGAGGGCCTCGTCCGCGACCGATCCCTCGACGAAGGTGAGGTCGTCCTCGACGGCGGCGAGCGAGTCCCTGTTGCCGGCATAGGTGAGGGCGTCGAGGACGGTGAGCTCCCAGTCGGGCCGGGTCTGGCGGGTGCGCAGGACGAAGTTGGATCCGATGAACCCGGCTCCGCCGGTGACGAGGACCTTCATGCAGACTTCTCCTTGGTCGCGGCCACGGTGCGCAGGCCGGGGGACTCGGACGCGGCGGTCGCCGGACCCGAGTTGAACTCGACCTCGAGCGCGAAGCGCTGGGCCAGATAGCGGTGGTCCGACAACGCCAGGGGTATGCCGTGCTCATCGATCGCGACGCGGCGCACCAGCAGCAGCGGGTCACCGACGGCGATGCCGAGCAGGGCGGCGTCACTGTCACTGGCCAGCCCGGCGGTGACGGTCTGGCGGACGGTCGCGATCCGGTGACCGTGCCGGCCCAGGGTCTGCCAGATGCCGGGCGTCGTGGCGGCGTCCCGGCTGATCGGCCCGGCGAGCGTCGCGGGGACCCATTCGCGCACGACATCGAGGCCGTGACCATCGACGGTGCGCACCGAGCGGGAGTGCAAGAGGTCGTCGCCCTCGCCGACAGCCAGCGCACCGGCGAGAGACAGGGGAGCCGCACGGAAGCCGAAGTCGACGATGCGGCGCTCGATCGTCTTGCCGGCGTCGGTCACGGCCGACGTGGCATGCCGGAAGGTCCCCAGCGCCAGCCGCTGGTGGAACGCCGAGCCAGTGACGAACCACCCGGCCCCGTGCCGCGACCCGACCAGCCCTTCGTCGCGAAGCAGCTCGAGGGCGCGCCGCACGGTGGGTCGCGACACGGCATACCGGGCGCAGAGCTGCGCCTCGGAGTCCATCGCGCCGACGGCGCCGAACTCGCCGAGCGCGATGCGCTCGCGCAGGTCGTGGGCGATGGTGGCGAACCGCGAACTTGTCATTGACTTGTAAGATACATGACGTACGCCGGGCCGTCACCCCGGGCCGTCGCCTCGGGCGTCCACAGCCCTCGTGACACGATGGCGGACATGCCGGTCTGGGTGTTCCTCCTCGCTGCGAGCGTGGCCTTCGTGTGGGTTGGCGCGATGCTCCTGTCGAAGCTCAACCCCGATGACCCGATCCCGCTCCTCGGCGCTCCGCCGGTGGTCCCGGCCTCGTTCATCTTCATCCTCGGCGGAGGGGTCGCCCTCGGCTGGCTGGCGGGCTCGTTCGCGAGCGAGGGGGTCCTCGGGCCATGGGGATATCTTGTCGGCGCCCTGGGCGTCCTCGTCCCCTGGGTCGTCGTCCGCGGCCAGCACAACCGGCACCTGACCCGCATCTGACGACGCGTCCGCGGGGCTGCGCCACCGGGTCCACCCCAAGCCTTACCGTGAACCATGACTGCGACCTCGGGGACCACCACCCCTCATGTCGGTGCGGCCCGGTCCTGGCACCTCGTCACCGCCCTCATCAGCTTCCTGTCCCTCCTCGTGCAGTTCGTCCTCATCGTCAGGGGGGTCAACGTCCTGGTCGATGACGCGACGGGACGGCCGGCGGCTGACGTCGCGACGCGGGTGCTGAGGTTCTTCAGCTACTTCACCGTGCAGAGCAACGTGCTCGTCATCGTCACGGAGACCATGCTCGCCCTGGACCCGGAGCGGGACGGCCGCTGGTTCCGGGTGCTGCGGATCGCCGGGCTGATCGGCATCACCGTGACGTTCATCGTCTACCTTGTCGCGCTGCGGCCGATCCTCGACCTCAGTGGGCTGGCCGCGGTGACGGACGTCGGGTTCCACGTCGCCACCCCGATCCTCGCCGTCGCCGGGTGGGTCCTCTTCGGCCCCAGGCCGCGCTTCGAGCGCCGGACGCTGCTCCTGTCGCTCAGCTGGCCCGGCCTCTACTTCGTCTACTCCCTCATCCACGGGGGGATCACCGACTGGTACCCCTACCCGTTCGTCGACGTCACGAAGATCGGCTATGGCTCGACGCTGCTCAACACCGGTGTCGTCCTCGTCCTGCTGCTGGCCATCGGGTCGGTGTTCGTCTGGCTCGATGGCCGGCTGCGCCGCACCTCGGCCCCCCAGCGACCCTGACTTCACGCCTTGCGTCCGGCACGTCGGTGGCAAGGGCCACCGAGGTGCCGGACGCAAGGCGTGGCACGTCAGCCCGGTCAGGGACTCGGGGTCGACTCCGCCGGCGTCGCGGCCATCGGCGTGACCCGGGGGTCGCCCTCGTCCGCGAAGTAGTCGGCGGGGATCGTCTGGTCGGTGCCCTCCGGAGCCTTGACCGCGCGCAGGACGAGCGTCATCACGAGCGCCACGACGACGTTGAGGGCGAAGGCGGTCAGGGCGATGTAGCCCAGCTGACCCCAGCCCTCGACAGCCGCGAGCGACCCGCCGAAGTGCTCGGTCGTCGCGCTCGAGACCCCGTAGGCCTTGACCGTGCCGTAGACGATGCCGACGGCCCAGCCGGCGAGCAGTGCCCACCGGTGGAACCAGCGGGTGTAGAGGCTGAACACGATCGACGGGAACGTCTGGAGGATCCAGATGCCGCCGAGGAGCTGGAGGTTGATCGCGTTCTGCTTGTCCATGGTCAGGACGAAGATCAGGGCGAACGCCTTGACCACCAGCGAGGCGAGCTTGGAGACCTGCGCCTCCTGCTTGGGCGTCGCGTCGGGCTTGATCCACTCGCGGTAGATGTTGCGGGTGAACGTGTTGGCCGCGGCGATCGACATGATGGCCGCCGGGACGAGCGCACCGATCGCGATCGCGGCGAAGGCCACGCCGGCGAACCACGCGGGGAAGGAGTCCTCGAACAGCTGCGGGATGACCAGCTGGGGGTTGGCCTTGCCGTCGAGCCCGATCGGCTTGGTGCCGGCCGCGATCGCGACCCAGCCGAGGAGGGCCAGCAGGCCGAGGACGAAGCTGTATGCCGGCAGGATCGCGGCGTTGCGCCGGATCGTGTTGCGGCTCCTGGCCGACAGCGTCGCCGTGATCGAGTGCGGATACATGAACAGCGCCATCGCCGACCCGAGGGCGAGCGAGGCGTAGGACCAGTACTGCGCCGGGCTGGGGATGAAGGCGCCGGGGACCTTCCCCGTCGTGGGGTTCGGCGTCGTCATCTTCTTTTCGGCCGCGTTGAAGATGTTCTCCCAACCGCCGAACTTCGACGGGAGATAGATCACCGCGACGATGATGACGAGGTAGATGAGGATGTCCTTGACGAAGGCGATCAGCGCCGGGGCCCGCAGCCCCGAGGTGTAGGTGTAGAGGGCCAGCACGAGGAAGGCCACGAACAGGGGCAGGTCCGCGGCCAGCACGTTGCCCGACCCGCCGACGCCCGCGACCTCGAGGACGGCCTGGATGCCGACGAGCTGCAGCGCGATGTAGGGCATCGTCGCGACGAACCCGGTGATGGCGATGGCCAGCGAGAGGCTGCGCGACCCATGGCGACCGGAGACGAAGTCGGTCGGCGTGACGTAGCCGTGCCGGTGACTGACCGACCACAGCCGCGACATGAAGATGAAGATGATCGGGTAGAGGATGATCGTGTAGGGCACGGCGAAGAAACCGCTGACGGCCCCCGCTCCGAACATCGCCGCCGGCACCGCGACGAACGTGTATGCCGTGTAGAGGTCACCTCCCAGGAGGAACCACGTCACCCAGGTGCCGAAGCTGCGGCCGCCGAGGCCCCACTCGTCGAGGCTTTCCATGCTCGTCGGGCGACGCCACCGCGAGGCCATGAACCCCATCACGGCGACGATGGCGAACAGGACGATGAGGACGGTGAGGGCGACACCGTTCACCCCGGTGGTGTTCATCGCTCGTCCTGCTCAGTGAGGAACTCGGAGCCGTCCTTGTTCATCGGGCGGTGCGGACGCGCCTTGAGGACGATCCGGTAGGCGGCGTAGGTCGCCGCGGAGCAGAGGAAGACCCAGAGGAACTGGTACCAGATGAAGAAGGGGAAGCCGGCGACGACCGGGTCCTTCCTCGCATAGGAACCGACCCACATCAGGGCGATCACGGGCAGGGCGAGGAGGACGCCAGCCACAGCCAGCAGGCCCTTGTCGGCCGGTGGCGCCTCGTGGTGGTGTCGTCCGCCGGGTTCGGCGACCTTGGACATGGTTGACCTCCGCAGGCTCGGGCCGCGTCGGGGTGCGGCCGTCCGCTCGGGAACGTACTCCCCATCCCCGGGCAACGGTGGGAGATGTCGCAGACTATTCCGACCTGTGACCTGCTGAGCCTGAGCCTGAGCCCCAGCCCTGCGCCGGGCGTGGCGCCCCATAGGGTGTCGGCATGGCTGATTTCGATCTCGTGGTGCTCGGCGCCGGTCCCGGTGGATACGTCGCGGCGATCCGCGCGGCCCAGCTGGGCAAGACGGTTGCCGTCATCGAGGACAAGTACTGGGGAGGGGTGTGCCTCAACGTCGGCTGCATCCCGAGCAAGGCCCTGCTGCGCAATGCGGAGATCTCGCACATCATCACCCACGAGAAGAAGGTCTTCGGCATCGAGGGCGACGCGACGATGTCCTTCGGCCCGACGCACGCCCGGAGCCGGGCCGTGGCCGACGCCAGCGCCAAGGGCGTGCACTATCTGATGAAGAAGAACAAGATCACCGAGTTCGACGGCTGGGGGACCATCACCGGCACGACGTCGGTCGACGTCACGGGCCACGACGGCGCGCCAGTGAGATCAGTGACCTTCGACAACCTCATTGTCGCCACCGGTGCCACGACCCGGCTCATCCCGGGCACCTCGCTCTCGGAGCGGGTCGTGACCTATGAGGAGCAGATCCTCACCGACGAGCTCCCCGCCTCGATCATCATCGCCGGCTCCGGCGCCATCGGCGTCGAGTTCGCCTACATCCTCAAGAACTTCGGGGTCGACGTGACGATCGTCGAGTTCCTCGACCGGATGGTGCCAACCGAGGACCCCGACGTCTCCAAGGAGCTGTTCAAGCAGTACAAGAAGCTCGGCGTGACCGTGCTGCTGTCCACCAGGGTCGACAAGATCGACGACTCCGGTGAGCGGGTGAAGGTCACCGTCAGCCCGGCTGCCGGAGGTGACCCGCAGGTCCTGGAGGCCGACAAGGTCATGCAGGCGATCGGCTTCGCCCCCCGCACCGAGGGCTTCGGCCTCGACACGATCGGGGTGAAGCTCACGGATCGCGGCGCGATCGAGGTCGACGCTCGCGGCCGCACCAACGTCGACGGCGTCTACGCGATCGGCGACGTGACCGGCAAGCTGATGCTGGCCCACACCGCCGAGGCGATGGGGGTCGTGGCCGCGGAGACGATCGCCGACGCGGAGACGGTCGAGATCAACTTCGACATGATCCCGCGGGCGACGTTCTGCCAGCCGCAGATCGCCTCCTTCGGCTACACCGAGGAGCAGGCCAGGGAGAAGGGCTACGACGTCAAGACGGCGAGCTTCCCCTTCTCCGCCAACGGCAAGGCCCGCGGGATGGCCGAGGGCGTCGGCTTCGTCAAGATCGTCGCGGACTCCGCGCACAACGAGATCCTCGGCGCCCACCTCATCGGCCCCGAGGTGACCGAGCTGCTGCCCGCGCTCACGCTGGCCCAGCAGTGGGACCTCACCGCGGACGAGGTGGCACGCAACATCTTCGCCCACCCGACGCTCAGCGAGGCGATGAAGGAAGCGATCGAGGGCATCGCCGGCCACATGATCAACCTGTAGCCGGCTCGGCCCGGTCCCTTCCCCGATGTCGCGGGTCGGGACGACGCAGCCCGCCATGCTCGGCAGGTGACCTGCGCGCGGTGCCGAGCACCCGGCATACGCTGAGGCACGATCAACGCGGTTCACGCGCTCATCCACTCCGACGACCCGGCGGCCGCGAGGGCCTTCCTCCGGACGTCCCCACGTGGCCGTTCGTCGCCGACGAGGCCCGCCCGACACTCAGCGCGGCGATAAGGGAAGCGATCGAAGGCATCAACCTCTGAGCGATCGACCTCCGAGCGGACTGGGATCAGCCGGTGCGCTCCAGAATGAGCTTGACGGTCTCGCTCGGCTGGTCCCAGAAGGGGAAGTGCCCGCAGCGCTCGAACCAGTGCAGCTCGGCGTCCGGGAACAGGGCCATCGCCCGTGCGGCCTGCCGGGGGAGGGTGACGCGGTCCTGTCGGCCCCAGCCGATGGTGACCCGTCCGGGTGGCGTGCCCTGCGGGGCACCCTTCTGGAGCGGCCCGTTGACCAGTGCGCCGAACGCGTCATAGAGGGACGTCGCCTTGGCGAAGCTGCGCATCTCGCCGAGGGCGACGTCCTTCGTCAACAACAAGGGCGCGGCGGAGAACTGGGAGAGCAGCACGGTCCGTCCCACGGGGCTGCCCATGAGCTGGGGCATCAGGCCCTGCAGCCGAAGGACCAGGGGCAGGGAGGCGCGCAGGGAGAGGTGGAAGAGGCGCAGCTCGGACGGGCTCCAGAACCCTCCGGGATCCAGGGCCACCGTGCTGCCGCCGATCCCGCGCCGCGCGAGCTCGAGCACCATCCGGGCGCCCATCGAGCTCCCGACGGTGTCCACGTCCTGCAGCCTCTCGGCCTGCAGGTAGGCGGCCACCGCGTCGGTCAGCCTCTCGATCGTCACCTCCCCCTCCAGGGGCGCGCTGTCACCGAAGCCCGGGAGGTCGATCGCGATGACCTCGCGCGACCGGGCGAGGTCATCCAGGATGGGTCTCCAGGACGCCCAGCTGGCGCCGAGGCCGTGGACGAGGAGCAGCGGTTTCCCGCTGCCGAGACGGGCCGCGTTGAGGGTGCCGGGACTGGTCGGTGTCATCCCGCCACCGTATGCGCGAGGATTTGGGCCGGGCGACACGCCGCTGGTACCCTCAAGACTGCCGTATGACGGCCGCGGACCGAGAGCGCCCAGGTGGATCTGCCCTGGTGCACCGCGCAACCGAGAATGACAAGGAGTCGGATCACCCATGCCTTTGGAGTCAGACGTCAAGCAGAGCATCATGACCGAGTACGCCACCGTCGACGGTGACACCGGTTCCCCCGAGGTCCAGATCGCGATGCTCACGCAGCGCATCAAGGACCTCACCGAGCACTCGCGGGCCCACAAGCACGACCACCACAGCCGGCGCGGCCTGCTGCTCCTGGTCGGTCGCCGCAAGCGGATGCTGCGCTACCTCGAGTCGACCGACATCGAGCGTTACCGCTCGTTGATCAAACGGCTCGGCCTGCGCCGATAGTTTTCGTCCGACAGGGCGGCCCTCGCCGGAATGACGCGAAGGCCGCCCTTTCGCATGAACGGCGCCACCCCGGCGCCACCCCAGAAAGAGGCATCGGACAACGACGATCCTGGTGCCAGAGATTGACTGAGAAAAAGAAATGGAGGGCCCACATGGAGGGTCCAGAGATCACCTTCGCCGAAGCCGTCATCGACAACGGCTCGTTCGGCACCCGCACCGTCCGGTTCGAGACCGGCCGCCTGGCCAAGCAGGCCAACGGCGCCGTCACGGCATACCTGCTCGGAGATTCGGCCGACGACGCAACAGTGCTCCTCAGCACCACCGCCGCGGGCAAGACGCCCAAGGACCAGTTCGACTTCTTCCCGCTCACCGTGGACGTCGAAGAGCGCATGTATGCCATCGGCAAGATCCCCGGGTCGTTCTTCCGTCGTGAGGGCCGCCCCTCGACTGAGGCGATCCTCACCTGCCGGCTCATCGACCGTCCGCTGCGCCCGACCTTCAAGAAGGGTCTGCGCAACGAGGTCCAGATCGTCATCTCGGTGTTCGCGCTGAACCCCGACCACCAGTACGACGTGCTGGCGATCAACGCCGCGTCGGCGTCGACGCAGATCTCGGGCCTGCCCTTCACCGGCCCCATCGGCGGCGTGCGGGTGGCGCTCATCGACGGCCAGTGGGTCGCCTTCCCGAACTTCTCCGACGTCGAGAAGTCGGTGTTCGACATGGTCGTCGCCGGCCGGGTCGTCACGGGCAAGGACGGGAGCGAGGACGTGGCGATCATGATGGTCGAGGCCGAGGCCACCGACAACACCTGGGACCTCGTCACGAACCAGGGAGTCGGTGCCCCGACCGAGGAGATCGTCGCCGAGGGTCTCGAGGCGTCCAAGAAGTTCATCGCCGCGCTGTGCAAGGCCCAGTCCGAGCTCGCCGCCGCCGCGGCCAAGCCGGTCGAGGACTTCCCCGTCTTCCTCGACTACGAGGACGACGCGTATGCCGCGGTCGAGAAGGCCACCATGGCCGACCTCGAGCAGGCGCTGCAGATCGCCGGCAAGACCGAGCGTGAGGACCGCCTCGACGAGCTCAAGGCCTCCATGAAGGCGTCCCTCGGTGGCGACTTCCCGGGCCGCGAGAAGGAGCTCTCCGCTGCCTTCCGGTCGGTGCAGAAGAAGCTCATCCGTCAGCGCATCCTCACCGACGGCGTCCGCATCGACGGTCGTGGGCTGCGTGACATCCGCGCGCTGTCCGCCGAGGTCGAGGTGCTTCCCCGCGTCCACGGGTCGGCGATCTTCGAGCGCGGCGAGACCCAGATCATGGGCGTCACCACGCTGAACATGCTCAAGATGGAGCAGCAGCTCGACACGTTGTCGCCGGTGAAGCGCAAGCGCTACATGCACAACTACAACTTCCCGCCCTACAGCACCGGTGAGACGGGGCGCGTCGGGTCGCCGAAGCGTCGCGAGGTCGGCCACGGTGCGCTCGCCGAGCGTGCGCTGATGCCGGTCCTGCCGTCGCGTGAGGAGTTCCCCTACGCGATCCGCCAGGTCTCGGAGGCCCTCAGCTCCAACGGCTCCACGTCGATGGGCTCGGTCTGCGCCTCGACCCTCTCGCTGCTCAACGCCGGGGTGCCGCTGCGCGCCGCGGTCGCCGGCATCGCCATGGGCCTGGTCTCGGACGAGGTCGACGGCGAGACGCGGTATGCCGCGCTGACCGACATCCTCGGTGCCGAGGACGCCTTCGGCGACATGGACTTCAAGGTCGCCGGCACCCGGGAGTTCGTGACTGCTCTGCAGCTCGACACCAAGCTCGACGGCATACCGGCAGAGATCCTTGCTGCCGCGCTGACGCAGGCACGTGATGCCCGACTGGCCATCCTCGACGTCATGGCGGAGGCCATTGATGCTCCCGAGGAGATGTCGATCCACGCCCCGCGGATCATCACGATCAAGGTCCCCGTGGACAAGATCGGTGAGGTCATCGGGCCGAAGGGCAAGATCATCAACCAGATCCAGGACGACACGGGCGCGACCCTGTCGATCGAGGACGACGGCACGGTCTACATCGGCGCGACCAACGGTGAGGCTGCCCAGGCTGCCAAGGACGCCGTCAACGCGATCGCCAACCCGACCATGCCCGAGGTCGGCGAGCGCTACCTCGGCACGGTCGTCAAGACGACCAACTTCGGTGCGTTCATCTCGCTGATGCCCGGCAAGGACGGACTGCTGCACATCAGCAAGCTCCGATCGCTGGCCGGCGGCAAGCGCGGCGATGCGGTCGAGGACGTCCTGTCCGTCGGTCAGAAGATCCAGGTCGCGATCGGCGAGATCGACGACCGCGGCAAGCTGTCGCTGGTCCCGGTCGTCGAGGAAGGCGCCGACGAGGCTGCCGACGCCGAGGCCGAGGTCAACGAGCTCGTCGAGTCGACTGACGCCGAGTGACCAAGCTCCACACGCACGGATCGACCGGCCAGCAGAGCTCCTCTGCTGGCCGGTCGGCCGTTCCCCAGAAGATCAGCGCCGGCCAGAAGATCGGCACCACCCGGACGGTGCACACCGTCAAGGATGCCGACGGCCAGGTGACATCCCGGGTGCGGCGTACCCTCCTGCCCGGCGGGCTGCGCGTCGTCACCGAGCAGATGGCCGGTGCCCGCTCCGCGAGCATCGGTGTGTGGGTCAACGTCGGTTCGCGCGACGAGACCCCCGCCCTGCACGGTTGCTCGCACTTCCTCGAGCACCTGCTCTTCAAGGGCACCCGCGAGCGCTCCGCGCTCGACATCTCGGTGGCCCTGGACGCGGTCGGTGGCGAGTTCAACGCCTTCACCGCGAAGGAGTACACCTGCTTCCACGCGCGCGTCCTCGACGAGGACCTGCCGCTCGCGGTCGACGTGCTCGGCGACATGATCACCAACTCGCTGATCACCGGCGACGACGTCGAGGCCGAGCGTGACGTGATCCTCGACGAGATCGCGATGCACGACGACGACCCCGACGATGTCGTCCACAACCTCTTCGCCCACCAGGCGTTCGGCGACTCGCCGCTGGGTCGCCCGATCGCCGGGACCGTCGACTCGATCACGACCATGACGCGCGAGCAGGTGGTGCGCTTCTACAAGCGCCACTACCGCGCCGACAACATCGTGGTGTCCGTCGCCGGCAACCTCGACCACGCCAAGGTCGTTCGCGACGTACGCCGCGCCTTCGGCCACCAAGGGTTCCTGGACGGTCCGTCCGTGCCGGTCGAGCCCCGCAACACCACCAGGGCTCGCGCCGTCTCGCCGGGGGAGTCGCACACGACCCGCCCCTTCGAGCAGGTCAACGTCGTGCTCGGGATGAAGGGGCTGACCCGGACCGACGAGCGCCGCTACGCGCTCGGCATCCTCAACACGGCCCTGGGTGGCGGCACCTCGTCACGGCTCTTCCAGGAGGTCCGTGAGCACCGTGGGCTGGCCTACTCCGTCTACTCCTTCGCGTCGCACCACGCCGACGCAGGTCTGGTCGGAGTCTCGGTCGGTTGCCTGCCCGGCAAGCTCGACGACGTACTCGCGACCGTCCGTGCCGAGCTGGCCAAGGTCGCCGCCGACGGCATCACCGCCGAGGAGCTCGAGCGGGGCAAGGGCCAGCTCCGCGGCGGGCTCGTGCTCGGCCTCGAGGACTCCGGGTCGCGGATGTCGCGGCTCGGGAAGGCGGAGCTCGTCTACGACGAGTTCCTCTCCACCGACGACGTGATCGGGCGGATCAACGCGGTCACGCTCGACGAGGTCCGCTCCGTCGCCTCCGCGCTCTTCGCGCAGCCGGAGATCCTGGCGATCGTCGGGCCCGCCTGACGTCATCGCGGTTCTCGTCCCTCAACTGGCGGCGCGCGACATGTAAATCGGCCAGATCCATGTCGGCGCCCGCCAGTTGACTGGCGGGTGATCTGACCTCACGGAGTCAGATGTCGTACGCCGCCAGTTGAGCCGGCACCCGGGACGTGACCCGCGCACCCCGAACCGTCCACAGGCGGGTCGGCGAGGAGCTCGTCCACAGCGCTCTGATCGCCACCCGGGTCAGGGTCGGTGCGGCCGCGCACGGTGGCGACATGACCGATCTCGCAACCGATGCCGTCCGTGGGTGCCCTCGCCGAGTCTGCTTCCAGCCCGTGACGCGAGGCATCCATCGCCGTCGGCTCGATGGTGGCGAGTCCGAGGACGAGTGGCTCGCTGATCTGGCCGGCTGGCAACTGCTGTTGACCAACCATGGCTGCTTCACTGCGCTCACTGCGGCCAGGATCCGTGGCTGGATGCTGCCGCCACTCCCGGATGACACGCCCGTCTTGGTCGCGATGCAGCTGGATGACCCACGGCCTCTGAGAGCCGGCATCCGGACCAGCAGGCATCCCAGCCCCATTCCCCACGAGGACGTGGCAGGTCTCAGGTGCGCCACCCCTGCAGAGACGGTTCTCGCCTGCGCGAGGTGGCTGGCGTTCCTCGACCTGGTTGTCCTGATCGACAGTGCGCTCCATGCCGGTGACGTGACCCTCGAAGAGCTGGAGGCAGTCTGCACACCTCATCGAAGAGGGCGGCGGCCCCTGCTGGCTGCAATTCCGTTGGCCGACGGCCGCGCCGAATCGCCGTGGGAGACCCTGCTCCGTCTGCTGCATCTCGTCGTCGGCGTCCAGGTGGAGCCCCAGGTCGAGATCTGGGGCAAGGACGGCGAGTTCATCGCCCGCGTCGACGTGCAGGTGACGGGCACGACGTCGCTGCACGAGTTCGACGGCGGACACCACCGCGATCCGGAGCAGCACCGTGACGACCTCAGGCGAGAGCGACGCCTTGATGCCGAGGGCTACGTCCGCCGTGGTTACACGGCCTCGGACGTCGTTCAGCGACCCCTCGGCGTACTCCGCGATGCCGATCGCGCGGTGGGGCGAGTCCACGATCCGACGCGGATCCGCCCGTGGTTGGCGATGCTGCGGGCCTCGCTCTACACGCCGGCCGGCAGAGCCGCATTCTTGAAGCGCGTCACGATCCGCCCGTCAACTGGCGGGAAACGACATTCAAATCGGTGACACACATGTCGGCCGCCGCCAGTTGCTGCGCGCGCCCGAGTGGATGTGTCGGCCGCCGCCAGTTGTTCGACCCTCGCGAGCTCGCGTCGATCAGCAGGTCAGCAGGTCAGCAGGTCAGCAGGTCAGCGGCGCCCGATGATCCCGATCACCGCGGGGGCCTTCTGCTCGACGACCGAGACCCGGAAGCCACCTCGCAGGAGGGCCTCGGAGGTCTTCTTGACGATGTTCGGGACGAGCTCGGGGCGCCCGGCCTCGTAGAAGAAGTAGACCGCTCCGCCGGGGACGACACGCTCGTGCAACAGCGCGATCTCGTCGTCGCAGCGGCGCACCCAGAAGAGGTTCACGTTGAACGCGAACACCTTGTTGAGGCGCTTCACCGGGACGCGCAGCGTGGCGAGGTCGATCTGGCGGACGACGAGTCGTCCCGCGTCGACGTACTTCTGGTTGCGGCGCTTCGTCCGGTCCACGCCCGACTCGGAACGGTCGATCGCGAACAGCTTGCCGGACTCGAGCTTGCCGCAGATCAGCTCCGCACCAGCGCCCGGTCCGCACCCGATTTCGAGGACCTGATCACTGGGCTGGACATCCATGAGCTCC
>NZ_JBKJPP010000031.1:0-4645 GCF_046595215.1 Lapillicoccus sp.
CAGTGCCGCCGCCTGAGGCGCGGTGAGGTCGAGGTCGACCAGGGTCGCCTCCCACACACGCCGTCGCGTGCGGTGTGCGGCGCCGAGCAGGAACCCCAGCCCGGCGGGTGCAACGTCCGGGCAGGGGGGAAGGGAGGGGTCCCGGGAGGGGTCCGTGGGGATGTCGGGCGACGGTGGATGCCCCTCCGCCGGAGGGTGGGCGCGGGTGCTCATGGGCCCGTCAGCGCTGCCCGATCCTGCTCGACGAGCTCGGCGACGATGCTCACGGCGAGCGAATAGGCCAGCATCCCCGCCGTCACCATGGACGTCTCGGCCACCCCCACGAGGTCGGCCACCGACGCCCCGGCGCGCACAGCGCCCCGGGCGTGCAACCGGGCCGGGCCGGCGTGGCCGAGGGCCACGAGCTGGCCGAAGTGCACCAGCTGCTGGACCCGGGGTTCGAGGGGGTTCTCCCGCAGCAGGACCCTGCGCAGCTCGTCGACGGCGTCGACCGCGTCGAGCCGACCGGTCGCAGCCGCCACCGCCAGACGCTCCTCGATCCCGACGGGCACACTGCCGAACGTCCTGCGGTAGTGCTCGCGGACGGCCTCAGCGCGGGTGCCGTCCAGTCCCGCGGTCACGACCCGGCCCGGTCATGGACTCCACCACAGCCTCGAGCGCACCGTCGGGGAAGTCGACCGCCCCGCGGAGCGCGGACGCTGCCAGCTCCGCCTCGGCGGACTCCTCGAACGACCAGTCGCGCAGCGGCGACCGGGTCAGGTCCGAACGCCAGCAGACCGTGGTTGGCGAGCAGCACCGCCGACGGTTCGTGGGCTGGGTGGCCAGGACGGCGGAGACTCCGCGCACCGAAGCACCCGATCCCCGAGGCCCCCAGGGCACGACCGGGACAGGTTGCGCCTTGCCCGAAGCGCAGCAGCGGCTCCGCACGGCACGGCAGCTCCCGGTGCGCGAGGGCGAAGCCGGTCGCGGCCGGTGAGTGGGTGTGGATGATCGCACCCACCTCGGGGCGCGCCCGGTAGACCACGGCGTGCATGTCCACGATCTCGGCGTTCTCCACGGTCAGCTCACCGTCGACGACCTCACCGGCGAGGGTGACGGTGGCCAGCTGGTCGGCGCGGAGGTCACGAACCGTGCCGCTGGTGGTCAGCAGGAAGGTGTCCTCGTCGATGCGGGCGCTCAGGTTGGCGTGCCCGGAGTGCGACAACACCGCAGCGGTGAAAAGCAGGTCGACCGCGGCGAGGACCACCGTCGCCGCTCGTCGTCGAGGGAGGTGGCGTGGGAAGCGTCGTCTGTAGTCGTGTCTACGATTATGCCTGGGTCCCGACCGGGTGCCACCAGGGGAGGCGACAGGGCAGGGACGCCCGGTGTCGCGGCCGTCTGACGGCCGCGACGACGTCAGGGCGCCGCGGGCGTTCTACTGGTTGCGGCCGGCCATGACGCCTCCGTCGACGTCCCACAGTGCGCCGGTGACCCAGCCGGCCTGGTCGGAGAGCAGGAAGGTGATGACGGCTGATACGTCCTTGGTGGTGCCGATCCGCGCCAGGGGGTGGAACGCGTTGAACCCGGCCAGGGTCTGGGCGACCTCAGCCGGCTCGATGAACCCCTCGTAGATGGGGGTGGCGACCACGGCGGGTGAGACGGCGTTGACGCGGATCTGGTGAACGGCCAGCTCCATGGCCAGGTGCTGGGTCATGGCGTGCAGGCCCGCCTTGGCCATGGAGTAGGCCGAGGACGGGGTGGCTGCGATGGCCTGCTGGGCCCACATGCTGCCGATGTTGACGATGGCGCCACCACGCTCACCGGCGACCATCGCCTTCACCACGGTCTGGGTGAGGAAGAAGGTGGCCCGGTTGAGGTCGAGGTACTGGTCGTAGTCAGTCTCGGTGTGCTCCAGGAACGGCTTCGGCAAGAACACACCCGCGGCGTTGACTAGCAGGGTGGCGTCGGAGTGGTCCGCGACCAGCTCCGCCTGGACCTTCTCCCGCTCCCCGGGCTCGAGCAGGTCAGCGGTGATGCCGACGGCGGTCCCGGTCGAGGACAGCGCGGCCACGGTGTCCTCGACCTTGCTGCGGTGGCGACCGAGGACGACCGCGCTGCCGCCGCCGGCGACTACGTCTTCGGCGACCTGGCGGCCAATGCCGCTGGTCCCGCCGATGACGATGAGCTTGCGGCCGGAGAAGAGCTGATCCATGACGTAGTCCCTACTGGTTGGACGGGTGGCAGTGCGCCAGCCGCATGCGTGCGGGGCGAGATCCGCGGACACGGCGTCGGGCAGCGTCGCGACGATCAGCCTGAAGCCTATCTATGCCGAGTCCACCCCCGCGGCGCTGATCGTCACGGCGACGATCGGCACGGTGACGATCGGCACGGCGAACGCCCGTACGACTCTAGGAGCCGAACCTCGGGAAGTCCGATCACGTCCAGGAAGTCCTCGAAGGGCTCCAGCCGGGTCCGTCGGTGGACCCGGTGTCCACCCGCCGAGGACGTGACCGAAACCCGTCGTGAAACGCCGTCGGTCGCGCAGAAGTCCGCAGGGGCTGGGCGCGGCGACCCCTGCTGGTGGACAACGTACCGGCCCCCGGGACGCGACATGGCCGTCACGCGCCCGAGCGCGGGCAAGGCCGCGATGGGGAATAATCTGGCCCCGTGACGACGACGGTGCAGGGCACGGACCTGGTGGAGCTCCAGCGGCGGACGGTCCGGCTGCTCGTGGCCACCCAGGTCGCGGGTGGGCTGGGGATCGGCTCCGCCGTCTCGGTGTCCGGGCTGCTGGCGCTGGACCTGTCCGGCTCGCAGGTGTGGGCCGGCGGCGGCGGGACGGCAGTGACCCTGGGCGCGGCCCTGGTGGCGGTGCCCCTGGCCAGCCTCGCCGGCCGTCGCGGGCGCCGGTTCAGCCTGACCCTGGGGTGGTCGGTGGCGGCGGTGGGCGCGCTGCTCGTGGTGCTCGCCGCCGTGACGAGCGCGTTCTGGCTGCTGCTGGTGGGGCTGCTGGCCTTCGGGTCGGGCAACGCGGCGAACCTGCAGTCCCGCTACACGGCGATCGACCTCGCCCCGGTGACCACCCGGGCTCGGGACCTGTCGGTGGTCGTGTGGTCCACGACCGTGGGCTCGGTGGTGGGACCGAACCTCAGCGGGCCCGGGGGTGCGCTCGCGCGCGGGCTGGGCCTGCCCCAGCTGGCCGGGCCGATCCTGTTCTCGCTGGCCGGGTTCGTCGGGGCCGGGGTGCTGGTGTGGGTGCGGATGCGCCCGGACCCGCTGCTCACCGCCGCGGCCACCCGCGCCGAGCGGGCCCCGGCTCGCCCCACCGGCCCGGCCGTCCCGGCGTCGTCCGCGCTGTCCACCGTCGCGCGCAGCCCCCGAGCGGTGCTGGCCCTGGCCGCGATCGTGGCCAGCCAGGCCGTCATGGTGTCGGTGATGACGATGACCCCGGTGACCATGAAGGGCCACGGGGCGACGCTGACCCTGGTGGGGCTGACCATCAGCCTCCACATCGCCGGGATGTACGGGCTGTCACCGGTGTTCGGGTGGCTCGCCGACCGGTGGGGCCGGGTGCCGGTGCTGCTGCTCGGTCAGGTGACGCTGGTGCTGGCCGTGGCCGTGGCGGGCACCGCGGGCGAGTCGTCCTGGCGGCTCGGGCTGGGGCTGGTGCTGCTGGGCCTCGGCTGGTCCGCGGGGCTCATCGCCGGCTCGACGTTGCTCGCGGAGTCCGTCACCGACGACGCCCGACCCGGGGTGCAGGGCACGTCGGACCTGCTGATGAACCTGGTGGGCGCGTTCGGGGCCGCGGCGTCCGGGGTGGTGATGGCCCTGCTCGGGTTCGGCGGGCTGAACGCGCTGGCCGCGGTGATCGTGCTGCCGGTCCTGGTGCTCGCCGCCCGGGCCCGCCGGAGCTGACGGCACCGGGGACGCGTCACCCCTTCGTGAGTCGAAAGCCCTCCCGGGCCGCTGCGTCAGCCAGGTAATGGTTGTAGCAGAGTGAGGACACCACGAAGCGGAGATCCGGCAACGACTGCAGCATCCACGCCCGCGCCCCTTGCAACGACGCGGTCGGCGAGGTCCTGGCCCATCTGCTCGGCGACCCCGCCGCCGACGACCACCACGTCCAGGTGCCGCACCGATGGTCTCCCCGACGTCGGGGCGCGAGAGCCCACGGCAAGCGGCGTCGCCAGGGATGCGCCGCCGACTTCCACCACGGCCAAGTCCAGCCCGCGTTCAAGACCTTGAGGTACTGCCCACCTTCCCGACCGGTTCAGCTCCATCGCCGACGCCCACGTGTTCCGCGGGCAGTGCTTTGCCCGCTACAACAGCGAGCGCCGTCACGCCGCCCTTGGACTTCACCCCGACGCGTCGATGCCCTACAGCACCGCAGCCGAGATCCGGGCCCTGCACGCGCCCCGCCCGGCGGCCGCGGGCGCCAGCTCCGTGGCTGAAACCGACCTTGTTCACCAGTTGAGTCCTCGGTAGGTGACCAACGTCAGGCGTGCGCAGAGCAGGAGTGCCAGGGCGGTGAACACGGCGAGGGGGACCTCGATGGTGGTGGCCTCGGCCGTGACCGCGGTGATGTAGGGGGCGGCGAAGCCGAGGTAGGCGCTGCCCAGGAAGACGGCGTTCAGTGCGCCGCGGCGCCCGGGCTGGGCCAGGCGCG
>NZ_JBKJPP010000086.1:0-19386 GCF_046595215.1 Lapillicoccus sp.
ACGACGGCGCTCGCCCGGTTGTTGGCCTTGAGCTTGTCGTAGAGCTTCGAGATGTGGGTCTTGACCGTCGACTCGCTCATGTAGAGCTGCTTGGCCACGGAGGCGACCGAGTCCCCGGCCGCGAGCCGCTCGAGCACCTCGGTCTCGCGAACCGTCAGCTTGGGTCGCGACGGGTCGGAGCGACGCCGGAGCGCCCCTGCCAGGCCGGCTGCGGAGAACGAGTCGGGGGAGTTCGCCGCGTGCTTCACCGCGGAGATCACCTCGTCGGCCGAGCCGCTCTTGAGCACCAGGGCGGAGGCGCCCGCGTCGAGGGCCTCGAGGAGGGTGTTGTCGTCGTCGTGCATCGTCAGGACGACGATGCCGAGCCGTGGCCGCAGCTCGCGGGCGTGGCGCACCAGATCCAGACCCGAGCCGTCACCGAGCGAGACGTCGACCACAAGGACCTCCGCCTGGGCCGAGCGAGCCAGGACCAGGCCCTCCGCGAGGCTGGAGCCCTCGGCGACGACCTCGATCGCCTCGTCGGAGGAGAGCAGGTAGTTGATGCCCTGCCGGACGAGCTCATGGTCGTCCACCAACATCACCCGCAGCCGGGTGCTGGTCACTGTCGGGCGGACGGTGGAGACGTGGAGGCTCATGATGGCTGGGGCACCTTCTGCTGGACGTGGACGGGCGAGGAATGGGTCAGTGGGGTCGCGAGCTGGGCAGACACGTCGAGCCCGGCGGCGGTGGAGACGACGATCTGGCCACCAAGACGGGTGAGGGGGTGGTCGAGCATGCCCGCCTGGGTGAGCATCGACCTCCCGTCGTGCCTCATCCGGATCGAGGCGTGGGGGGCGACGACCGTGAGGTCGATGTCGACCCCGGTCGCTCCCGAGTGCTTGACGTCGGCGAGCACGTCGAGGAAGAGCTGGTAGAGCGCGGTCTCGGCCCGGGCGGGGAGGCGGAAGCCCGACTCGCTCAGCCGCAGGCTCACGACCAGTCCGGTCGTCGTCCCGAAGGACTGCAGGCGCGACGACATGGTGGCGCCGAGACCACGTTCGGGCCGGACGGAGACGCGCAGGTCGGAGATCTGCGAGCGCAGGTCCCCGAGGATCCGCCGCAGCTGCGCCCGGGCTGCCTCGAGCTCGTCGGCGCTGAGTGCGGCGTCGACCAGGACCGTCCGGCGGATCCGCTCGAGGTGGAGACTGAGGGCGACGAGCTCTTGGGCGATGCCGTCGTGCATCTCCCGGGCGAGACGCTCTCGCTCCTCGAACCCGGCCCGCTCGCGCAGACCGGCGAAGGCGAGCGCGACCCCGATCAGCGGGCCGAACTGGTGAGCCTGGTCGGCGAGGGACTCGAGGGTGTCGTCGTCCGACGTGCGCACGGTGGCCATGACGTCCTGGACGAGGACCCCGATCTGGGTCCCGTCGCTCGAGCGCAGGGGCACGACGTGGATCTCGCGGTGCGACACCTCGTCCCAGTGCCGTCCGGGTCGGCCGGTGCGCCAGGTCACGCCGACGACGCCGGGGTCGAGGGTCGGGTCGGGCCACGGCACCCGTTCGGAGCCTCGAAGCGCCAACGGGACCGGCTGGTCGGCGCCCGAACCGACGAGGATGGCACTGCGGGCCATCGGACCCGGACGGCCGATGGAGTCGAGCAGCATCTCCGCCGAGGTGGCCGGGTCCAGGCCGCCCTGCAGGTCGGCCGCGACGTGCTCCAACCGGGAGACGAGCAACGCCGCCTCGTCGGCGGCGGCGTTGGACAGGGGTCCGGGCGAGGCCACGTGGTTGGACCAGGCAGCCAGGACGCCGAGGCAGAGGGCGATGGCGCCCCAGATCACCGTCCGCTCCTGGGCCAGGAAGAGGGTGGTGCCGGGGCCGAGTGCGACCATGCTGGTGGTGGCCGCGAACCACGTCAGGGTGGCGGCGAGGGCGCCGCGGCGTCCCCAGCGCTCGCCGGCCCGGAACACCGGGATGATGACGAGTGGCAGGGCGCTGGGCCCCACCGAGACGGCCCAGCCCGCGCATGCCGCGCCGACCAGGGTGGGCACCATGGGGTGCAGCATCCGGCGGGGTCGCAGCAGCACCTGGACGTCGATGAGCAGGAAGGCCGTCACGAGGTCCATGGCGACGATGAGCAGGGCCCACGGGAGCACGCGGTAGCCGGTCGTGCCGAGACCGTTGACGAGCACGACCACGAGTCCTACGGCGAGGCGCAGGGCCGTGCCGGTCGACAGTCCGTGACCTCCCCGCATGTGCAGCGTCCCTCCGTCAGCGCCTGTCGATGTTCCTCAGCACATCGTCGTCGCCCACAGGCCCGTCATGTGGCGTTTTTACCCAATTTATCCCAAGTCCGCCCGATTACTTGTCCTTCCCGTCCGTTCGCCGCCGTCGTCCGCCGTTCACAGGCGCTGTCCACAGGCGTCGTGCGGCCGCGCGAGGGGGAGCCTCGCCGGGCCGAGGATGGGGCATGACACCACCTCGCCCACCGCCCCTGCTCGCGGCGCTGCTCGACCTCGTCCTGCCCGGCACCTGCGGCGCGTGCGACCTCCCGGGGTCTCCCTTGTGCCCCGGGTGCACCACCCAGCTGCGGGAGGAGCTCTATCCAAGGCCCCGCCGGGTGGCTCCCACCCCCACACCCGTCGGGCTGCCGCCGGTGACCACGTGCGGGCCCTACGGCGGGGTGCTCAAGGCGCTCGTGACCGCATACAAGGACGAGGACCGGCGCGACCTCGGTGGCGTCCTCGCCCCCCTGCTCCTCGCCGCGATCGACGGAGCCAGCCCGGGTGGCCCGCTGGTCGTCGTGCCGGTGCCGTCGTCCGATGCCGCGACCCGCCGCCGTGGTGACGCGCCGCTCGCCGAGCTGGCCCGGCGCGTGATGCGCCTCGATGCGGGGGACCGACTCACCCTGGCGACGCCGCTGTCGCCGGTGCGCCGGCTCGCCGACCAGGCGGGGCTCGACAGCGTCGCCCGGGCCGCCAACCTGGCCGGCGCGTATGCCGTGCAGCCCCGCTGGCGAGGTGGCCACGTCGGCCCGCGGGTGCTGCTCGTCGACGACGTGATGACCACTGGTGCCACCCTCGCCGAGGCGACCCGGGCCCTGCGGGTCGACGGGGTCCGCGTCGTCGGTGTCGCGACGATCGCCGCCACCCGCAGGCGGGGGAACCGGGCACCCTGACCGACCCGGAATGTCACGAAACCTGGATTGTTCGCCAGGCCACGGACCCTCAGGTATCGCCGCGGGGCGGACGGGACTACGGTCGGGGGAAGAGCCCCGCGATGGACGATCGGAGGTGGTGCCGCAGGTCCCCTGGGTCTGCCCGGCCCGACCAGACCCGATCCCCAAACCGCTAGGAGCATCACGTGGACATTGTTGTCACTGGGCGTCATGCCCAGATCTCTGACCCGTTCCGACAGCATCTCGAGGAGAAGCTCTCCAAGGTGCCGCAGCTGTTGCCCAAGGTCTCCCGGGTCGACGTCGTCGTCACCCACGAGAAGACTGCTCGCAACTCGGAGTCCGTGGAGATCACCTGCCATGCCAAGGGGCCCGTCATCCGGGCCGAGGCGTGCACGGATGACAAGTACGCCGCCCTGGACGCGGCACTCGACAAGCTCCTCGAACGCCTCCGACGTGCGGGTGACCGCCGCAAGGTCTCACGCGGCGGCCGTCGCGTGCCCGAGTCCGTTGCCCGCGCCACCGGACGCATCGCCCCCGTCACGGACATCGGGGACGCACCGGCGGACTCGCCGTCGGGCGAGCGGGAGGAGGCCGACTTCGGCGCCGTCGGCAACTCGCCCATCGAGGTCAGGGAGAAGGTCCACTCCAGCGCCCCGATGACCCTCGAGGAGGCCCTGAACCAGATGGAGCTCGTCGGTCACGACTTCTTCCTCTTCCACGACAGCGACACCGACCAGCCGAGTGTCGTCTACCGCCGGCGCGGGTGGTCCTACGGCGTCATCCACCTGCAGGTGGACCAGCCCGACGGCCAGGTCGGCGAGGCCGTCTAGCAGCCCCGGTGATCGGGATCTCGAGGACCGGGCCCGTCCGGAAGGTCGCACGGGGACAGGACGAGCCCGGTCGGGGCTGCGTGCGATGATGCCTCCCATGGACAGGATGCCGGCATTGCAGGACATTCCGGTCAGCATCCCCGGCGCTGGGGTGGCTGACCCGATCAGGGTGCTCGTCGCGGACGACCACGTCCTCTTCCGGCGGGGGCTCGAGATGGTCCTGCAGCAGGAGGGGGACATCGACGTCATCGGCGAGGCGGGCGACGGGGTCGAGGCCGTCAAGCGGGCCGAGGAGCTGCTTCCCGACGTGATCCTCATGGACGTCCGGATGCCCAGGAGCACCGGCATCGAGGCCTGCCTGTCGATCAAGGAGCGCGTGCCGTCGAGCAAGATCGTCATGCTCACCATCTCCGACGAGGAGACGGACCTGTTCGAGGCCATCCGGGCCGGCGCCAACGGTTACCTGCTCAAGGACGTGCCCGGCGAGGAGATCGCTGCGGGCATCCGCGCCGTCCACACCGGTCAGTCCCTGATCTCGCCGTCGATGGCCTCCAAGCTGCTCGCCGAGTTCGCCCAGATCAGCCGCCGGGAGGAGGAGGCCCCCAGCCCCCACACCCCCAAGCTGACCGCTCGCGAGGTGGAGGTGCTGCGCCTCGTCGCCCGGGGCCTGGCCAACCGCGAGATCGGCTCCCAGCTCTTCATCTCCGAGAACACGGTCAAGAACCACGTCCGCAACATCCTCGAGAAGCTCCAGCTGCACACGCGGATGGAGGCGGCGATGTATGCCGTGCGACAGAACATCATCGACCCTCGCCAGGCCTGATGGCCCCTCGTCGACTGACGAAGGCGCAGGCCCGCCGGATCGCCTTGGCAGCCCAGGGTTTTGCCGACCCGAAGCCCCCACCGTGGGGTGCGACCACCCGACACCTCCAGCGCGTGGTCGATCGTGTGGGCGTCGTGCAGATCGACAGCGTCAACGTCGTCGCCCGCAGCCACTACCTCCCCTTCTTCTCCCGGCTCGGCCCCTATGACCGCGCGCTGCTCGACCGCGCGCGCGACCAGGCCCCGCGTCGCCTCGTCGAGTACTGGGCCCATGAGGCCAGCCTCATCCCCCCGTCGACCTGGCCCCTCATGGAGCACCGGATGCGGGCGGCGGCCAACGGCTCGTGGGGCGGCATGCAGCGCGTCCACCGTGACCATCCGCACCTCGTCGAGGCGGTCTTCGAGGAGGTCGAGACCCGCGGGCCGCTGACCACCCGCCAGGTGGAGGCGGCCCTGTCGCACGACCTCCCCCGCCAGAGTGACCACTGGGGCTGGAACTGGTCCCTCGTCAAGGCCGCGCTCGAATACCTCTTCTGGGCCGGTCGGATCACCTCGGCCGGACGGACCGCCCAGTTCGAGCGCCGATACGCCTCCCTCACCCGGGTCGTCCCACCCGGCCACCGCACGCAATGGGTGGACCCCACGGCGCGACTGCCCGAGGAAGAGGCGTTCGTCGAGCTCGTGCGCATTGCCGCGCGGTCCCAGGGGGTCGCGACCGAGCTGTGCCTGGCCGACTACTTCCGGATCCGGCGGGCCGACGCCCGACCCGCGATCGCCCGGCTCGTCGAGGACGGGGAGCTGCTCCCCGTCGAGATCGAGGGCTGGTCGCGGCCGGCCTGGCTGCACGCCGACGCACGGGCGCCACGCCAGGTCCGTGCCGAGGCGCTGCTCAGCCCCTTCGACTCCCTCGTCTGGCAGCGCGAGCGCACCGAGGCCCTCTTCGACCTGCGCTACCGCATCGAGATCTACACCCCGGCCGCCAAACGGGTCCACGGCTACTACGTGCTGCCCTTCCTCTTCGGCGAGCGGCTGGTCGGGCGGTGCGACCTCAAGGCCGACCGTGCCACCGGGGTGCTGCGGGTCCAGCAGGTGACGTGGGAGCGGGACGTCCCGGCCGGGGCCGGTCAGGGCCTCGAGCGGGCGCTCGCCTCGATGGCCGACTGGCTGGGGCTCGGCGAGGGCGTCGTCCCCGCGCCGGCGGGCGCGGGTGCCCGGTGAGCGGCGCGCTGGGCCCGGGCGCAACTCCCGCCGTCGCCGCGGTCGTCACGGCATTCGACCCCGGGCCGAGCCTGACCACCGTCGTCGCAAGCGTCCTCGGGCAGGTGGCCGTCGTCGTCGTCGTCGACGACGGGAGCACCTCGGCTGCGGCGGAGCAGGCCCTGGACGCCTGCGCCGCCCTCGGGTGCACCCTCATCCGTCACGGGGCCAACCGGGGCGTCGCCGCGGCGCTGAACTCCGGGGTGGCGCAGGTGATCTCGGCTCATGACGAGCTGATGGACGTCCTCACCCTCGACCAGGACTCCGTGGTGCCCGCAGGCTACGTCCGGGCGGCCCTCGCCGCGCGTGAGTCGGCGCAGCGTGCGGGGCTGCACGTCGCGATGGTCGCCCCGGAGCACGTTGCGGGGCTGCCGAGCAGGCTCCGGTCCGAGCGAGGGGACACCCTCGTGGGGGATGAGCCGATCCAGTCCGGACTGCTCGTCGCCGTGGACGTGCTGCGTTCGGTGGGGCCGTTCGACGAGTCCCTGTTCATCGACGGCGTCGACAGCGACTTCTACCTGCGCTGCCTCGACGCCGGCCGGCTCGTGGTCCTCGCGCGAGGGACCGCTCTCGGCCACCGGCTCGGCGGGGGTCACCCGGTGCGCTTCCTCGGCAGGCCCCTGCTCCTGCGCGGGGTCCCCCTCCAGCTCACCCACGCGAGGCCGTTCCGCTACTACTTCCTCTCCCGCAACCGGATCGCCCTGGCGCGCGCGCACGGACGGCGCCACCCCCGGTGGGCGGCCGGCCAGCTCCTCGGTCTGGCCCGGCACCTGGTCCTGGTCCTGGCGCTGGTCCCCGGTCGCGGTGAGCGGGCGCGGTGGGTGCTGCGCGGCATACGCGATGGTCTTCGTGGCGTGGGCGGTCCGGCGCCGCGGACCTGAGACGTGCTGGCGTGCGAGGGGTGGGGAACGACATCGGGATGTCACCCAATTGTTCGCCGGACGTCTTGTGGTCTGGGCAGATCTGTCTAGGCTGGCGACTTCCGACACGGGAGGTGAGGCTGACGATGACCGTAGTCCGCGCAGCGCTGGTCCAGACGACGTGGACCGGCGACAAGGAGTCCATGATCGTGGTGCACGAGCAGTACCTTCGGGACGCGGCAGCGCGGGGCGCGCAGGTCATCTGCTTCCAGGAGCTCTTCTACGGGCCGTACTTCTGCCAGGTGCAGGACAAGCAGTACTACGCGTATGCCGAGTCGGTGCCCGGCCCCACGACGGAGCGCTTCCAGGCCCTGGCCAAGGAGCTGGGCATGGTCATCGTCCTGCCGGTCTACGAACGGGAGGACCCGTTCCTCTACAACACTGCGGCCGTCATCGACGCCGACGGGAGCCTTCTCGGGAAGTACCGCAAGCAGCACATCCCCCACGTCGGGGGGTTCTGGGAGAAGTTCTACTTCCGCCCGGGCAACGGCGGCTACCCCGTCTTCGACACCGCGGTCGGCAAGGTCGGCGTCTACATCTGTTACGACCGGCACTTCCCGGAGGGGTGGCGGGCGCTCGGTCTCAACGGCGCCCAGATCGTCTTCAACCCGTCTGCGACCTCCCGTGGCCTCAGCGAATACCTCTGGCGCATCGAGCAACCAGCCGCAGCCGTGGCCAACGAGTACTACGTCGGCGCGATCAACCGCGTCGGCATCGAGGACCTCGGTGACGACGACTTCTACGGCCAGTCCTACTTCGTCGACCCGGAGGGCAACTACGTGGGGGACAAGGGCGACACCCACCAGCCCGAGCTGATCATCCGAGACCTCGACCTCGACCTCATCCAGACGGTGCGCGAACGATGGGCGTTCTATCGCGACCGTCGACCGGACGCCTACGACGACCTCGTCCGTCCCTGAGTCGACCCGCACCACCGAAGGAGTCACGATGACCACCCTCATCACCGGCGGCACCGTCATCTCGGCGACCGGCCGGGTCGCTGCCGACGTCCTGCTCGACGGCGAGCGGATCGTCGCCCTGGTCGCCCCCGACAGCACGGCGCTAGGCTCCGACCTCGCCGCGACGGCCGAGACCGTCATCGACGCCACGGGCAAGTACGTCATCCCCGGCGGCGTGGACTGCCACACCCACATGGAGATGCCGTTCGGTGGCACGAGCGCCTCCGACACCTTCGAGAGCGGGACTCGCGCCGCGGCCTGGGGCGGGACGACGACGATCGTCGACTTCGCCGTCCAGCGCACGGGGGAGCGGGTCCAGGACGCGCTCGCCGCGTGGCACGAGAAGGCGGCCGGGAACTGCGCGATCGACTATGCATTCCACCAGATCCTTGGTGGCGTCGACGACGACGCACTCAAGGCGATGGACGAGCTCGTCGACGAGGGGATCACGAGCTTCAAGCTCTTCATGGCCTACCCGGGCGTCCTCTACTCCGACGACGGCCAGATCCTGCGGGCGATGCAGAAGGCGCGCGAGAACGGCTCGATGATCATGATGCACGCCGAGAACGGCATCGCCATCGACGTCCTGGTCGCCCAGGCACTGTCACGCGGTGAGACCGATCCCGTCAACCACGGCCTCACCCGCCCGTGGGAGACCGAGGAGGAGGCGACCCACCGGGCCATCATGCTGGCCCGGATCACCGGAGCACCGCTCTACATCGTCCACATGAGTGCCAAGCAGGCCGTGGCCCGCCTCGCCGAGGCCCGCGATCAGGGCTTCAACGTCTTCGGCGAGACGTGCCCGCAGTATCTCTACCTCTCCCTCGAGGAGCAGCTGGGAGCGCCCGGGTTCGAGGGAGCCAAGTGGGTCTGCTCGACGCCCCTGCGCGCGCGGGCCGAAGGACACCAGGACGAGCTGTGGAGGTACCTGCGCACCGGCGACATCTCGGTCGTCAGCACCGACCACTGCCCCTTCTGCTACAAGGAGCAGAAAGAGCTCGGGATGGGCGACTTCTCCAAGATCCCCAACGGGATCGGCTCGGTCGAGCACCGCATCGACCTGCTCTACCAGGGCGTCGTCACCAACGAGATCACCCTGGAGCGGTGGGTCGAGCTGACCTCGACGACGCCCGCCCGGATGTTCGGGCTCTACGGCCGCAAGGGCGTCATCGAGCCGGGGGCCGACGCCGACATCGTCGTCTACGACCCGCAGGGACACACGAGCATCGGGCTCGGCAAGACCCACCACATGAACATGGACTACTCCGCCTGGGAGGGCTTCGAGATCGACGGCCACGTCGACACGGTGCTCTCGCGGGGCCGGGTCGTGAAGCAGGAGGGCGAGTTCCGCGGCGCCAAGGGCCACGGGCAGTTCGTCCGTCGCGGGCTCTCGCAGTACCTCCACTGAGGCGACCCGAGCCCGCCGAGCCCTGCCGCCCGCCACCTGCCGCCCAAAGCACCGAGAGGAGATGCATCCGTGGACTTCGGCGTCGTGCTGCAGACCAACCCCCCGGCCAGCCGGGTGGTCGAGCTGTGCCGCCAGGCCGAGCACTACGGCTTCAGCCACGCCTGGACGTTCGACTCCCACCTGCTATGGGAGGAGCCCTACGTCATCCACAGCGCCGTCCTCGCGGCCACCCGCAAGATCATGGTCGGCCCGATGGTCACGAACCCCGCGACGCGGGACTGGACGGTCACCGCCTCGACCTACGCGACACTCAACGAGATGTACGGCAACCGCACGATCTGCGGGATCGGTCGGGGCGACTCGGCCGTGCGGGTGACCAACGGGCGCCCGTCGACCGTGGCCGAGCTGCGCGAGTCGATCGGGGTCATCCGGGGGCTGGCCAACGGCGAGGAGGTCGACTACAAGGGCAGCCGTCTGCGCCTGCCGTGGAGCCGCGGCTCCCACCTTGACGTGTGGGTCGCGGCCTACGGACCGCGCGTCCTGCAGCTGACCGGTCAGGTCGCGGACGGCTTCATCCTCCAGCTGGCCGACCTCTCGATCGCGGAGTGGAGCATCGCCGCGGTCCGCGAGGCCGCGGCGGACGCCGGTCGTGATCCCGACGAGGTGACGATCTGCGTCGCGGCCCCCGCCTACGTCACGGACGGCAGCATCGAGCAGCGCGCCCACGCCTACGAGCAGTGTCGGTGGTTCGGGGGCATGGTCGGCAACCACGTCGCGGACATCGTGGCCCGCTACGGCGCCGACGGGGCGCACGTACCGCAGGCCCTGACGGACTACATCACGGAGCGCGAGGGCTACGACTACAACGAGCACGGGCGGGCCGGCAGCAGCCACACGAACTTCGTCCCCGACGAGATCGTCGACCGGTTCTGCGTCATCGGCTCCGTCGCCGAGCACGTGGCCAAGCTCGAGTCGCTGAAGGCGCTCGGTGTCGACCAGTTCGCGCTCTACCTCCAGCACGACGCCCAGGACGAGACGCTGCGGACCTACGGCCAGCGGGTCATGCCTGCGGTCACCGACCACGTCAGGGCCAAGAGCTGATGCGGGCCGCATCGGTGCGCCGGACCGCGGGCACGAGCCTGCTCGTGCTGGGCGCCCTGGTCGCCGTCGGAGTGGTGTGGACGGCATACAAGGCCGTCGGCGCCGTCACCGGAGGGTCGTGGCCGGGGACGACGCGCCCGCTACCGGTGCCCACGGACGACGCGACGCTGCCGCCGTTCCTGTCGATCCTCACCCGCTTCGGCGCCCCGCAGCGCACCGGCGATCCCCACCCGTTGTGGCAGTACCTCCTCGACGCGGCAGTCTTCACCTTCCGCGAGGCGTTCGTCGGGTTCGTCGCTGGCGTGGTGATCGGGCTGCTCCTCGCGATGCTCATGCTGCGTTCGCGCTGGCTGGAGCGCGGCGTGCTGCCGTGGGTCGTCGTTTCGCAGACGGTGCCCCTCATCGCCCTCGCACCGGTGATCATGGCCTGGGGCAACAAGATCCGACTCCCGTTCGCGACGTGGGAGCCATGGATGTCGGTGTCGGTCATCGCGACCTACCTCACCTTCTTCCCGGTCGCGGTGAACGGCCTGCGGGGGCTGACGTCACCGACGCCGATCTCGATGGAGCTGATGACGTCGTATGCCGCCTCGTCGCGGGCGACTCTGCTCAAGCTGCGGCTGCCGTCGGCCGTGCCCTATCTCATCCCGGCGCTCAAGCTGGCCGCGACAGCGTCCGTGGTGGGCGCGATCGTCGGGGAGATCTCGGCCGGACTGCGGGGCGGCCTGGGCCGCCTGATCATCGACTACGCCCAGCAGTACCTCACCGACCCGCCCCGCCTCTACTGCGCCGTCCTCGCGGCCGGCCTGCTCGGCGTGGTCTGCGTCGGACTCGTCGACGTCCTGGACCGCGTGCTTATGCGCCACCGACCCAGGGAGGCCTGATGACGACTCCATCGACCACGTCCGTTGCGCCACAGCCCAGCTCGACCGCAAACGCCATCGCCGTGCGCGATGTCGGCAAGGTCTTCAACGCCGGCCGCCGGGGTGGGCTGACGGCGTTGCAGGGCATCGACCTCGACATCGCCCGTGGAGAGTTCGTCTCCCTCATCGGACCGTCGGGCTGCGGCAAGTCGACCTTGCTGCGGCTCGTGGCCGACCTCGAGACCCCCACGTCGGGCTGCATCGAGGTCAATGGCAAGCCGCCCCGCCAGGCACGCCTGGACCACGACTATGGGATGGCCTTCCAGCAGGCCGGGCTCTTCGACTGGCGCACCGTGGCCGCCAACATCGAGCTGCCGCTGGAGCTGCTCGGCTGGGACGCCACAAAACGACGCGAGCGCTCCCGCGAGCTGCTCGAGCTGGTCCACCTGCCCGACTTCGCCGGGCACCGACCGTGGGAGCTGTCGGGGGGCATGCAACAACGGGTCGCCATCGCCCGCGCCCTGGCCATGCGACCCGGGCTGCTGCTCATGGACGAGCCCTTCGGGGCCCTCGACGAGATGACCCGGGAGCACATGCAGGCCGAGCTGGTCAGGATCTGCGACGAGACCGGGGCCACGGTCGTCTTCGTGACCCACTCCATCCCCGAGGCGGTGTTCCTCTCCGACCGCGTCGTCGTCATCTCGGCCCGGCCCGGCCGCATCTCCGAGGTCGTCGACGTGGCGCTGGGCGAGCGGACCGAGCAGACCCGGGCGGACGAGCGGTTCTTCGCGGCGGTCACGCAGGTGCGCGCGGCCCTGCGCGGCCCCGGGACGCTCGGCCCGGACGAGGTGGTGCTCGAGTGAGCGCCACGACGCCGATCCGGGCCTCCCCGACGTCGTCGGACGCCCCGTCGTCGGACGCCGCGTCGTCGGACGCCACCCCGGCAACGACCGGTGGCCGCCGCACCGAGCGCGGCGTTGCCGCGCTGCACGCCATCTGGCCGCCGCTCCTCGTCGGGGTCCTCGCCATGCTCGGGTGGGAGCTGGTCGTCACCGTCTTCAACATCCAGAAGTTCCTCGTCCCCAAGCCGTCCGCCATCGGGTCGGCCTTCGGGGAGTCCTTCCCGCAGATCGTGGTCGGCGTCGGCAAGACGGGGTGGGTGGCGATCTCCGGGCTGCTGATCGGGGTCGTCCTCGCCGTCCTCCTCGCCCTGGTCTGCACGCGCTTCGCGGTGTTGGCCACGGTGCTGACCCCGCTCGCGGCCGCTCTCGCCGCGACGCCGATCGTCGCGCTGGCTCCGGTCTTCTTCAAGTGGTTCGGGCAGGTTGAACCCACCGCCAAGCAGGCCGTGGTCGTCGCCGTGGTCCTCTTCCCGGTGTTCGTCAGCACGTCCAAGGGGCTGCTCCAGGTGCAACCGGTCCACCTCGAGCTGATGCGGACCTACGGCGTCGGCGGCTGGCGGGTGCTGCGGGAGGTCCGCGTGCCCAACGCCCTGCCCTACTTCCTCACCTCGCTCAAGGTCGCCGTCAGCCTCTCGGTCATCGCCGCCATCGTCGCTGAGTACTTCGGCGGCGAGCAGGGCACCCTCGGCGGCATCATCACCCAGAGCGCGGGGCTCTCGCGCTACGACCGCGCCTGGGCGGCCGTCCTCGCCGCGGCCCTGCTCGGGATGACCCTGTATGCCGTGGTGCTCCTTCTCGAGCGGCTCCTCCTTCGGGGCCAGCCACCCACCCGGGCCCACCCATGAACCGGACGCCACCGACCGGCATACCGAGTGCGCGACGCTGCTCACGCGGTCAGCACCGACCACCCATCCATCGCAGACCCGTGGAGGACCAGCCATGAAAACCCATCGCCTGACCATCGGCGCATCCGTCGCCACACTCGTCCTGCTCGCCGGGTGCGGCACCGGTGACACGACCAGCTCCAGCGCGGCCGGCGGGGGCGGGGGGGCGACCAACGCGGCGTGTGCGACCACGACCAAGGTCAAGCTGCAGCTCCAGTGGGTGGCCCAGAGCCAGTTCGCCGGCTACTACGCGGCCAAGGACCAGGGCCTGTGGGCCAAGGAGTGCCTCGACGTGACCATCATCGAGGGCGGCGTCGACATCGTCCCGCAGACCCAGCTCGCCACCGGCGCGGTCGACTTCGCCATCGCCTGGGTGCCCAAGGCGCTCGCCTCCCGCGACGAGGGCGCCAAGATCACCGACATCGGCCAGATCTACCAGCGTTCCGGGACCCTCCAGGTCTCGTGGAAGGACTCGGGGATCACCACCGCGGCCGGACTCGCGGGCAAGAAGGTCGGCAACTGGGGCTTCGGCAACGAGTTCGAGCTGTTCGCCGGGCTGCAGAAGGCCGGCGTGGACCCCAAGAGCGGCGTCACCCTGGTGCAGCAGCAGTTCGACATGAGCGCCCTGCTGGGCAAGCAGATCGACGCGGCCCAGGCGATGGTCTACAACGAGTACGCGCAGGTCCTCGAGCAGAAGAACCCGGCAACGGGCGCGCTCTACCAGCCGTCGGACCTGTCGGTGATCAACTGGAACGACGAGGGCACGGCGATGCTCCAGGACGCGATCTGGGCCGACACCGAGAAGCTCAAGAGCGACAAGACGTATCAGGACACCGCGGTCAAGCTGCTCAAGGGGGCCATGGCCGGCTGGGTGTCCTGTCGTGACGCCTTCCAGCCGTGCGTGGACATCGTGCTCAAGAACGGGCCGACCCTCGGCGCCTCGCACCAGGCCTGGCAGCTCGCCAAGGTCAACGAGCTCGTCTGGCCGGCGCCCTCGGGCATCGGTGTCGTCGACAAGGCGGCGTGGGATCAGACCGTGTCGGTCGCGACGAGCCAGAAGGTCGTCAAGACGGCGCCGGATGCCGACGCCTACACGAACGCTTACGCCCAGAAGGCGATCGACGCCCTCAAGGCGGAGGGTCTCGACGTGACCGGCGCGTCCTACAAGGCCCCCGCGGTCACCCTGAAGGAGGGTGGCAAATAGGCGTCGATCACGGGATCGGCTCCCTCCGGAGGCGTTCGCCGGCGTCCCGGCGAAAGCCGGATCCCTCCGGGGGGAGAGGAGGGGTCAGCGAGCCGACCAGTCCGAGGCGAGCAGGTCGTAGTCGACGAGGTCGTCGAAGCTCCCGTCCCCGAGGCGCTCGGCCTGGCGCTGGAGGCCCGTCGCCACGAACCCGGTGGCCTCGGCGACGTGCCGCGACGCAGCGTTGCCCGCGGCTGCTCGCAGGGTGAGACGGCGCAGCCCGAGGCCGCCGGCGTCCTGGGGCGCGAAGCCGTGCCGGACCAGGCGGGTGAGCGCCTCGGTCATCAGGCCGCGGCCCCGGGCGTCCGGGTGGGTCCAGTAGCCGCACTCGCCGCTCGTCGGGTCCTCCCCTCGCAGGCCCATCACCGCGATCGACCCGACGCACCGGTCGTCGACCGGGTCGGCCATGGCGAGGAACAACCCCGTCCCCGCGCGGGCATGGGCCCGGCAGCTCGCAAGATAGGCCGCCGCGTTCTCGGCCGTGTAGGGCAGGGGGAGCCCGGCCAGCCAGTGGCGCGTCCGCTGCTCCCGGCAGGCCTCCTCGACCCGCGGTGCGTCATCGTCGCGCCACGGCCGCAACCTGACGCGCTCACCCTCCAGGGTCACGTCGGGGAGCGGGGTCCGGTGACGGACGCGCTGGTCGGTGCGGGGGTCGGTGCTGAGCAGCTCGTAGTAGACGCCGTCGGTGAGCTCGCCGCTGCTGCGACGGTAGGCCATCCGGTCGGCGCCCCACTGCTGGAAGCCGGCCCGCTCCAGCACCGCCTGGGAGGCCGTGTTGTCCAGGTCGGTCCCCGCGTGCAGCCGGGTCAGGCCCAGCCCCCCCTCCGCGGTCGGGGCAAGAGCGTGCGAGATGACCGGGTCGAGCGCCTCCCGCAGCACGTGTCGCCCGCGCGCGCTCGGGTGGAGCCAGTAGCCGACCTCCCCCTGGAACCGCTCGGCGGCGGGACCCATCCGGAAGAGCGTGACGTTGCCGAGGGCGCGGTCGCTCTGGCGGTCGGCGACGCACCAGTTGACGCTGTCGCCCAGCGCCATCTGCCCCCTGCGCAGTCGCAACCACGCCGGGAAGCCCTCGGCGTCCGGGTGTGCCCCCGCCGGCATGAACCGACGGCTGGCGTCGTCGGGCCCGTCTCCGGGCGCGGGCTCGTCGGTGTCGCGCCACGGACGCAGCCGCAGGTGGTCGGTCTCGAGGACAGGGACCGCCGCGGGCTCGACCCGCTGCCCGGCCCGGTCGTCGTCGGCGAGCAGGTCGAAGAGCAGTGAGTCCGCGGCAGCATTGCCCTCCACGAGGGCCTGGCGTTCGGTTCCGACCGCACGGAACCCGGCCCGACGCAGGACCCGGGCCGACGCGAGGTTGTCCACCGCGCACCCCGCCTCGAGGCGTCGCAGCCCGAGCCCTCCGGTCTCGGCCGTGCCGAACGCGTGCTGGATCGCTGCGTCGAGAGAGGCGGCGCCAACTCCCCGACCCCGGGCCGGTTCGACGAGCCAGAACCCGACCGCCCCTGAGGCAGCTCGCGCAGCGTGGTTCAACCCGAAGATCCAGATCCCCCCGAGCACCAGGTCCGTTGGTGCGTCAGCGATCGCCCACAGGACACTCTCTCCCTCGGCGGACCGGTTGGTCCGGGCGAGCAGCCACGAGTCGAACCCCTCGCGGGTCGGCATCGCTCCAGTCATGAACCGGGCGGCTGTCTCGTCCAGCTGCTCTGGCATCGCCGCGCCGTCCTCAGGACGGAACGGCCGCAGCCGCACCCCGTTTTGCTCGAGGACGACCGGCTCCAGCCACGGATGGCGGGGGCTCCTCGGCTCGCCGACGGCCAGCGACCCGGCCCACACCTCCAGCAGCTCTCCCCGGCGCGACTGGTGCAGTGGGCCGGTGATGCGGAACCCGTTGCGCCAGACCACTTTCCGAGAGCCGAAGTTGCCGACCTTGGCGTGCCAGAGCACCACCTTGGCGCCCTCCTGGAACGCGTGCTCACACATGAGCCGAACGGCGCGGGTCAGGTTGCCGCGACCCCGCTCGGCAGGGTGCGCGGCGAAGGCGATCTCGACGGTCCCGAGGTCCCGGGGCCGGTGCGACACCAGTCCCGCGAACCGGCCGGCCGCCTCGACGACCCACGACGCGCGCTCTCCGCTCTGCCACTCGTCGCGGACGACGTCGAGGAAGGCCGTGGCGTCATCGGGACCGTAGGGCTGCGGCACCAGGGTCCACCGAGCCGTCTCCGGGTCCCGGCTCTGCTCGATGACGGCTGGCAGGTCGTCCGCTCGCATCGCACGGAGGGTGACCACGCCGTCGCCGAGCGTGGGGACGAGGTCGGGGTACCCGAGGTCCATGTGCCCACCCAACCAAGTCCATATGCCGCGCGGCAAGCAGATTTGTCGGTCGATTGTCAGCGTCGAGACCCCGGTGTCGCGTCCACCCGGGTCGGCGCGCAGTGCGTGTAGACCGTGCCGTAGGCGGTCTCGGCAACGGCACGGAACTCGTTGGCCACGGTCTGGTTCGCGTCCTCGCTCCCGGGACCCACGTAGGGGAAGAGGAGAGCGGTCCGCGCCGCCAGGACGTCGGCCAGGACGAGGACGTCAGCGCCCTTGATATCCGCAACGAGGTGGGATCCGCGTTTCTCGGCAACTCCGGGCGGCAGCTCGAGGTAGTAGGCGTCGGATCGCAGGTCGGGCAGAAGGTGGTAGAGCAGGATCCATGACAACGTCGGACGGCTCATGTCGCTGGCCCCGAGAAAGACGGAGCTGCCCGGTGGCGAGGCGCGGGTGATCTGCGCGAGCGTGTTCTCCAGTGCCGAGGCAGCCGCGGCGTCGGCCACAATCAATGATCGGGCGCCCACGGCGACGTGCACCGGGGGGTGCTGCTGATGACGGATGACGTCGCCCACACCGTTGGCGACAGACAGCACCGCTGCGACCGCTATGAGTGGCGGCGTCAAGTGACTGAACAAGGCGCCCTCCCGAGATGTGGCCGATGCTGGCACGAAGGCGCAGACCTTCGCCAGGACCAACGGGACGACCACGCACGCACTGAAGCTGAGGTGATCGAGGTCGAGCCGCTGGAAGGTCTGCGCCATCAGCAGGAGCGCGAGCACGGCATCGGAGATGGCTGCGCGACTCCGAGCCCGGACCGCCGCGACGACGAGCACGGCGCAACACGTGCCGACGATGGCCACCAGGGGCCAGAGAGCCACCGGCGTTTGAGAGACATCGATGCCCGCACGGACAGTCAACCGGTCGAGAACGATGTTCTTCACGAGCTGTGGTCCCACGGCGACCCCGTAGGCAATCGTGGGGGTCAGGCCGAGCGCCAGCCCGGCGACGAAGGGACGCCACCGTCTCGTCCGAATGACGAACGGGCACGACGCAAGGACGGACACAACGACCATCTCCGGTCGCCAGAACGCCGCAGCCCCCGCCAGCACGCCGGCCAGGACCACGAGGCGTCGGGAGCTGCCTCGGTCCAAGAGCACCAAGGCCCAGATGGCGGCTGCCAGCGCCCCCAGCCAGGCATAAGCGATCAGCTGGAGCGGAAGGAGGATGAGCGCACACGCCATACCTGCTGCGACCGAGGGAGCCCTGCCGTAACGCCGGGTCAGCTGCATGACGCCCACGGCCAAGGCCATGTGGTAGCCGAGACCGACCGCCCCTTCGGTCTCGACGGACGAGCCGAGCGTCCTGAAAGCGGCGCCCACCAGGGCAAAGGTTCCCGGGCCGTAGACGGTAAAGAAGTCGCGGTGGGGCAGTCGGCCGTCGAGGATCTGGTCGGCGTAGACCAGCAGGATCCACTCGTCCTGGCTCGGCGGTGGGATGTCGAAGAAGCGCAGCGCGGGCATTACGGCGGCCAGGACGACCAGGCCGACGGGGAGGAGTCCGAGCAGTCGTCGCCGGCTGGTGTCCTGCCCACCCTCGTCAGCGACCACCGAGGCGGGAACGCCCACCCCTGCGCCTGTCTTGGTCATGCGCCCCTGTCCCTGCCCCGTCGCCGTCAATGTCGACATGTCAACATGTCAAGAGGGAGATTGGCGACGGCGTGGGGCACTGAGGCGGATGTGCGAAACGTCCATACCGTCGGTGTCGCCATCTGGCTGTTCGGACGACGTGCGCCGTGGGACGCGGGCCGGGACCCCGAGGGCCAGGATCGTGGGTCTGGTCCGGTGGATCGTGGTGACCCCCAGGTCCGAGCGACGGGACGCGGAGGGGGGTCGGTGACGTCCTGAGCGGGCCGAGCCGCCAGCATCCCGTCGTTCGTCCCGCGCCGCAGGCACTCGGGCTCGGGGCCATGGGCCGACCCTGTCGGTAGAGGTGCCGCCCTCTCGGCGGTCAACGGGTGAGGGAGGGGCGATCAGTGCTGGCCCTGCTCCCCGGAGGAGTCCTCACCGCATTCGTCGGCCAGAACGGCATACCTGGTCCTCGCCTCGAGCTCGCCGACGGAACCGGGTGTGTCGGCCGTCCGTTGGGTGGGTGCCCGGGCAACCGGCTAGCCTAGGTCGCTGTCCACCACCGCCCGTGTCTGCTGCCCTATGTGTCGTCCAGGAGTGAGAGCGTGCCCAAGGTCTTTGAGAAGTTGCTGCGTGCCGGTGAGGGGCGCATCGTCAAGAAGCTCGAGGGCATCGCCGCCCAGGTCAATGCCCTCGAGGAGGACTTCGAGAAGCTGACCGACACGGAGCTGCGCGCCGAGACCGAGGTGTTCCGGAAGCGCGTCGAGGGCGGAGAGAGCCTCGAGGAGCTCATTCCGGAGGCGTTCGCCGCCGTCCGGGAGGCCTCGAAGCGCACCCTCGGCAAGCGCCACTTCGACGTGCAGATCATGGGCGGCGCCGCCCTGCACCTCGGAAACGTCGCCGAGATGAAGACCGGTGAGGGCAAGACCCTCGTCGCGACGCTGCCGAGCTACCTCAACGCCCTCTCGGGCAAGGGGGTGCACGTCGTGACCGTCAACGACTACCTCGCGGAGTACCAGTCCGAGCTGATGGGTCGCGTGCACCGCGCCCTGGGGCTCGAGACCGGCTGCATCCTGTCGTCGATGACGCCGGAGCAGCGGCGGGCC
>NZ_JBKJPP010000087.1:0-9077 GCF_046595215.1 Lapillicoccus sp.
CAGCCGGCCGTGCGGACTGACGGGGTTCGGCAGGACCGCGTGCTGGTGTTAAAGTTTCGATCGCACCTCGGGGCTGTGGCGCAGGTGGTAGCGCGTCTCGTTCGCAATGAGAAGGTCCGGGGTTCGAATCCCCGCAGCTCCACCACCAGAAACCCCGCCTGACCTGCACACACGCCGTGCACCAGGCGGGGTTTCCCCTTTGTCATTCGGCACGCTTTCGCGTGCGTGCCCCCCGGGTGCCCCCCGGCCTCGAATTCAGCCTCTCCAGACCCGCCGAATCGGCCCCCGTCCCGAGGAAATGGAGATAGCGATTCGTCGTCGCAATCGACTCGTGACCCATCCACGCCTGGACCGTTCCGGGGTCGACTCCGCGTGCCAACCACAGGCACGCGGCCGTGTGGCGCAGGTCGTGCACCCTCCGACCTTGCCCGGTCGTCGCCCACTTCACTGACCGGAGAACCGCTGACCGATGCAGCGTCGCCCCCCGCGAGGTCGTCAGGAGCAGGTCGCCGGGCTCCTTACCTTCGAGAGTCGCTGAACGATCGGGAGCACCCGGTTGGCAAGGGGGACTCGGCGCGAGCGGCGACCCTTCGTGCTCTTTGTGCCAACGCCCTCGGGCGCCGAGCGACGAACCATGAGTCCCGGGGTGGGGACCTGCATGACGTCGGCCACCGTCAGCGCCCTGGCCTCAGCCCAACGGAGTCCGATCCAGCCGAGTACCAGAAGGACATCTGCCAATTGTTCATCCGTGGCCGCCCAGCACTCGTGTGCCATTTCCAGCTCAGCCTCCGTGAACGGAAGCATCTCCGTTGACTTGGCAGACTGCTTGGGAACTCTCACTCCGATAACCGGGTTGTCGACGATCAGCTTCTCTCGCACGCACCAGGCGAAGAACGCCGACAGGCTGGCCCGAGCACCCGCGGGGATCTCGCAACACGACGAACGCCCTGGGAATTGCCACACCTGACGCACATCAACTGGCGGGGATTGCCGGGATCTCGACGAAGGTCCCCGCATGTCGATTCGGGATGCGCGGAAATGCCGAAAGTCATGAACTGCTCGTCCACGCTCAGCGCTGCCCTGGGACGAGCGTGTAGACGGGCGCTCCTCGGTAGCCTTAGCAAGTGGCTCCTGACGCGATCGAAGAAGCAATCGCCGAGGCGCAACGCCGCCTCGGCATCTCGGACCGGGATGTGTCGTCGTCCGTCGAGCACTTCGCCGCCGTGGTGCGACCTGTGTGTGATGACTGGGGGCTGACGACTGAACGCTGGCTCGGTGGGGGCGCCGGGATGCCTACCCTGGCCGTGTCGTCGGCGGACAACATCCCGGGCGTTCTCAAGATTTCCCAACCGGGCGTTCTGGACGCCGCGGTGCGTGTCATGCGTGCCGCAGCTGGACACGGCTACGTAAGGATCCTCGCGTGGGACGCTCCCCGCGGAGCGCTCCTCACCGAGCGGCTGGGCGAGGAGCTCTGGACGGCGGCACCGACTCTGGTCGAACAATCACAGGTGGTGATACCCCTGCTGCGCGACGCATGGCGCGTACCGCTCGACTGCGGCAGCCCGTTCGAAGGCAAGGCATCTGGGCTGTTGGGCATCCTGACTGATCTGGGGCCACGCTACGGGACTGAGCACCCGGAAGCCCTACTCCTGGCTCATCGGTACGTGAGCGAGTTGGCGGCGTCCGAGCGAGCCGAGGTCGTCTGCCATGGGGACCCCCATCCCGGCAACGTGCTGCGGCGCGAGCCCGGATGGACCTTGATCGACCCGGACGGATTTGTTGGCGAACGCGCTTATGACCTCGGCGTGGTCCTGCGGGATGCGTGCGGAGAGATCGTTCTAGCGGAGGCTTCCGAGCCGGGCTCAGGGGTCACCTTTCTGCGTGAAGCTTGTCTCCAGCTCGCCGACCTCGCAGACGTCGACCCGGAGCGAGTGTGGCGCTGGGGTTACGTCGAACGCGTCACCACCGGGCTGTACCTGCGGTGGTTTGGTCACGCCAGCGAGTCGGCGACATTCCTCGAAACCGCCTCCAAACTGGCCAGCTGAGGCCGGACGGGATGGCCGCCTCGGCGGTGGCGATCAGACAGAAATGACCGCTGCGAGTCGATGTCTCGACTTCCTCGACTTCCTGTTCTGTCGCGACCGGGGCGCTCGGTTGTCGCACTTCAACCGGCGGACGACTGTCGCGCATCACCCGATGGAGGACAACCGACGCAAACTTGCACTGCTGCGTTGACCTCTATGAGATCAAGGGCGCGGCTGCGCTGCGCCGACCCGGCACCACCCTCCCGGCTCACGGCAGGGACCCCCGCGCTCCGGCGCTGGCGCGCCTGCGCGCACCCCCACCGCTCCCCGTCCAGGCGGCACCAGGTCGAAGATGGGGAAAGCCGCTGTGACCGTCTCGGGGTCAACTCACCTGCGAGCCGCCGACCCGTCGCTTGAGCATCCGCCCGACTCCGGGCCGCTTCAAGGGCGCTACGCGTCACTGCGTGATGGGGCAAACTCGAAGCCGATGACGGGGTCCCACAGCGTGAATCTGGTCCACGGAGACCCGACAATGGTCCTATGGGCAGTGCCGTGGTCGTTGCCATCATCGGGGGGGTCGCAGGATTGCTTACTGGATCGATTGGTTCTCTGATGGCGCCGTGGGCACAGTGGAAGGTCGATGAGCGACGAGAGAGGCGGAACGATCGCAAGGCGCTCGTGGCGGCGTGGCGCGCCGGACTGACAGAGGACACGACCGATTGGCACACGAGACCGGCACTAGACCATGCCGCCCTTGTGCAGACTCAGTGGTACACCTCACTTCGTCCCCACCTCAGCGCGGACGCCCGCGCCAGGCTCGAACCACCGCCTCGTACGTTTGTCGTCGGCCCGGACGGTGTGAGGGATTGGTTGGCAACCACCATTCTGGACGAGATCGACCGCGTTGAGCGCGCGTGGGGCCTCCCCTGAGGCGTTATCGAGAAACTCCGAGAGCTGATGTCCTACGCGAGATGGCACGGACGATCACCTGCCCCCCCGGTGCCCCCCGACCACAAGATGACGGCGGCCCAGCAACCTGCCTGCAACTCCTGCAAGGTGGGCTGTGCCGGCCCAAGTGGTGTCGGCACGCCTTCGCAATGAGAAGGTGAGGGGTTCGAATCCCCTCAGCTCCACCAAACCGAAACCCCGCCTGACGCGAACACCGTGCATCAGGTGGGGTTTCCTCCGAGGAGTGATACTCCTGCCTCAAGTTGGCCTCCAACCACGCCACCGGGACGTCGTCGGCAACGGTGTGGATGGACATGTCGTCGGCGTTCCTCGAGAGCGCCACCGCGCCAGGGCATGCCGCGAAGTCCGAGGACGAGGTCGGCATGCTCCTGAACCGGTTCTACTCGAATGCCTCCCGTCGCGGCCTGACGCACATGGTGACGGCGGCCCAGACGATCCGCAAACGGCGAGCAGCGATCCTCGCCGCGGTCAGGCTCGGGGTCAAAGTGCCCGCCACGAAGGCTTTTGCGAATGTTGTCTGACCAAGGCAGCATCGTCTCGTGGCCATCGACATCGACACATCTCGCATCCGGGCCATGGTGATCCAGGAACTGACAGCAGAGCCGATCATGAGGTGCGACGTCGCTGTCATCGGCGGAGGCGCCGCGGGCCTGAGTGCCGGGCTGGTGCTGGGCCGGGCCCGTCGCTCCGTCGTCGTCATCGACGCGGGACAGCCGCGCAATGCCTCCGCGGGTGGCGTCCACGGGTTTCTATTGTGTGACGGCATCAGCCCGGCCGAGCTGCTGGCGACGGGTCGCCGGGAGATCCAGCACTACGGCGGGCAGGTGGTGGCCGGCGAGGCTCCGGGCGTTGAGCGGATCGTGGACGGCTTCGACGTGAGCCTCGCCGACGGCACGGTCGTGGCGAGGGGGGAGCTGACCGTCGCCCCGCGGTTCGTGGCCCGCTCCGGGGTGCTGACAACCCTCGGGCTCGACCCATCGCCGCATCCGCTCGGGGTCGGCGAGTTCGTTGCCGCGGATGCCTTCGGTCTCACCGACGTCCCCGGCGTGTGGGTGGCGGGCAACGTCACCAACCTCCAGGCCCAGGTCGTCACCGCTGCGGCCGAGGGCGTCACCGCTGCGGCCGCCCTCAACGCCGACCTCATCGCCGAGGACACCCGGCGGGCCGTCACGGCCCATCGTGACCGGCTCGCCGCCACGCCCGAGCTCGTGGTTGCGAGCGGATCATGAGTCACGGACACGACCACGGCCCGGACTCGGGCCACCGTCACGGCCCCGACCACGGCCATGACTCCTCACCCGGCTCGGACGTCACCCACCTGTTCACCCAAGAGTTCTGGGACGAGCGCTACGCCTCGGTCGAACGGGTGTGGAGTGGCCGGCCCAACCCCCACCTCGTCGAGCTCGCCACAGACCTCGTCGCGGGGACAGCGCTGGACGTCGGCAGCGGCGAGGGGGCCGACGCGATCTGGCTGGCCTCCCGGGGATGGCACGTCACCGGGATTGACGTGTCCAGCGTCGCGCTGGCCCGCGCCGCCGCTCACGCGACCGGCGGCGGGCAGGAGATCGCGGGAACGATCGAGTGGAGACAGGCCGACCTCTTGACCTGGGACCCGGCTCCCGAGCAGTTCGACCTCGTGTCGGCACAGTTCATGCACCTGCCACGACCGTCACTAGACCTCCTCCACCTCCGGCTGGCCGCCGCCGTCCGCCCCGGCGGGACGCTCCTCGTGGTCGGCCACCACCCCTCGGACCTGGACACCACCGTCGGTCGCTGGGACCTGCCCGACCTCCTCTTCACGGCGGAGCAGGTCGCTGCGGTCCTCGATCCGGACGACTGGTCGATGATCTCGGCCACGTCGCCCGAGCGGCAGGAGTCCGACCCTGACGGGCGACCGTTGACGATCCACGACGCCGTCGTGCACGCCGTCCGTCGGGGTTGATCGATCAGGACGGACCAGTCGATCCGCCTGTCCCGGTGTTTCGGTGGACAATGAGCACCGTGAACACCCCTTGGCTCACCAGGCACCGCACCGAGCTCGTCGCGGCGGCCGCCCTCGTCCCGGTCCTCGTGGCCGGACTGCTCGCGACGATCCGCTCCGACATCAGCACCGCGACGGGTGTCCTCGTCATGGTCCTTGTCGTGGTCGCGGCATCCTCCACCGGCTACCGGCTCGCCGGGTTCGTCGCCGCCGTCTCGAGCGGGGTGTGGTTCGACTTCTTCCTCATCCAGCCCTACGGCAACTTCGCGGTGACCGACCCCAACGATCTCGAAACGGTCGTCCTGCTGCTCCTCGTCGGCGGAGCCGTCACCGAGCTTGCCCTCTGGGGGCTGCGTCAGCAGGCGCAGGCGAGCCGACGCTCGGGCTACCTCGACGGGGTCCTGCGCACGGCGGAGTCCGTCGCGGAGCGTCAGCCGGTCCCGGCCGACCTCATCGAGGTCGTCGCCGCGCAGATCACCGAGGTGCTGCGGCTCGACCGGTGCCACTACGTGCCGGAGGGCGGGCGGGTGGCCGGAACGCTCATCGAGCCGGACGGCTCCGTGACCCGCCACGGCCGCCCCCTCGACGTCGCGCGCGACGGCCTGCCCACGGATGACGAGATCGCCCTGCCCGTCCGCAGCGGTGGTGAGCTGCGCGGCGCCTTCCTCCTCACGGCCGCCACCCACGTCGTGCGCCCGAGCAAGGAACAGCTGCGAGTCACGGTCCTGCTCGCGGACCAGGTCGGCGGCGTCCTCGCTCGTCACACGCCCCGCTGAGCGCTGAGCGACCCACACCGCCGGCCGCACGGCATACCGGCTCGGCAGGAGGAGCTGCTCAGACCCAGCTCGGGAACCACATGTGCATCCGCCAGAAGTCCTGGGGCACGACCTGCGCGGTGTAGAGCGGGTAGAAGAACGCGAAGAGCAGCACCGAGACGATGACGAACGACCCGGTGACGAGCATCCCGACCTGGCGGCGCTGGGGGGAGACCGTCCGGCCGCCGATGCACAGGCCGAGGACGTAGGTCACGGCGAGGACGACGAAGGGCACGAACGCGACGGCGTAGAAGGAGTAGATCGTCCGGTCGGCGAGGAAGAACCACGGGAGGTAGCCGCCGAGGAAGCCCGAGAGGATCGCGCCGGCGCGCCAGTCGCGCTTCAGCGCCCACATGAAGGCCAGGACGAAGAGCGCCAGCGTGCCCGCCCACCAGATCGAGGGGGTGCCGATCGACGTGATCGCCTTGGAGCACAGCTCGACGGTGCAGCCCGCCTCGCCCTGCTTCGGCCCCTCGTAGAAGAAGGACGTCGGTCGGCCCTGGATCATCCACGACCACGGGTCCGTCTTGTAGGGGTGGTCCGAGACGAGGTGTGTGTGGAACTCGAGGATCTGGGCGTGGTAGTTCCACCAGGACCGGACCGGCCCGGGGATCCAGCCCCAGCGGGTCGAGCCATGGGTGTCGGCCCACTGCCTGTTGTAGCCGGTCTGCGTCGCGAACCAGCCCCACCAGCTGAGGCAGTAGGTCACGATCGTCGTGCCCACGAGGGCGACGAAGGCGGGCGGGCTGTCCTTGACGAGCCACGCCCGTCCCCACGCGGGTATGCCGGCGGCACGCCGGGCGCCGAGGTCCCACAGGACGGTCATCAGCCCGAAGGCGACGACGAAGTAGAGGCCCGACCACTTCGTGCCGGTGGCCAGCCCGAGGCAGAGGCCGGCCGCCCAGCGGTAAGGACGCCAGCCCATCGACGGACCGGAGCGGGTGAGCCGGTCCCGGGGGATCGCCGCGACCCGGCGCGCGAGGACCGCGCGGGACGCGTCACGGTCGATCAGCAGGAAGCAGAACGCGGCGAACGCCCAGAACATGACGATGAGGTCGAGCAGCCCGGTGCGGGAGTGGACGAAGTGGTGGCCCTCGAAGGCCAGCAGCAGCGCGGCGACCGTGCCGAGGAACGACGACCCGAACAGGCGGCGGGCGGCGCGCCCGACCATGAGGATCGACAGGGTGCCCATCACCGCGACAGCGAAGCGCCACCCGAAGGAGCTGGTGATGCCGAAGAGCTGCTCGCCCCACCCGATGAGCCACTTGCCCACCGGCGGGTGCACGACGAGGTCCCCGACCGTCGGGTCGTAGACCGCCCGCCAGTTGCCGGCGGTGAAGTTCTGGTCGATCTGCTTGGCCGTGTTCAGCACCGAGTCGTTGCGCATCTCGACGCCGAACTGGATCATCGACCAGCCCTGCTTGACGTAGTACGTCTCGTCGAAGACCAGCTGGTGCGGGTCGCCGAGGTTCCAGAAGCGCAGGAACCCCCCGATCGCGGCGGCGACGAGCGGACCGACCCAACCGAGGACCCGCATCCCGACGGGTTCTCCGAGCAGCCGTCGGCGCAGCCGCCCCTCCCTCGTCATGGGGCCATCGTATGCAGTGTGGCCGGAGAGATCCTGACGCCTGGCGGTCGAGGGGACCCTGATCGTCGTCGCCGCGGAGAGCCCCGTCAGCGGAGCCAGCTGAGGTGGTCCCTGGCCAGGGTGTAGCCGACGAAGGCCACGACGTCGAGCACCGTGTGCGCGACGACGAGCGGCCCGACCCGCCGCCACCGCAGGTAGACCAGCCCGAAGACCAGACCCATCACGAGGTTGCCGACGAACCCGCCGAAGCCCTGGTAGAGGTGGTAGCTGCCGCGCAGCACCGCTGACGCGACGAGCACGACCGGCACCTGCCAGCCCATCTGGCGCAGCCGGGTGAAGAGGTAGCCGACGACGATGACCTCCTCGAGCACGGCGTTCTGCACGGCCGCCAGGACGAGCACCGGCACCGTCCACCAGGCTCCGCCGAGGTTGGCCGCCGCCACCTGGGTGTTGAGCCCGAGGGCCTTGGCCGCGACGTAGAGCCCGAGCCCCGGGATGCCGATCAGGGCGGAGAGCAGCAGCCCGCTGCGGAGGTCGAACCCGGGTCGTCGCAGGTCGAGCCCGAGGAAACGGCTGGGGGAGAAGGTGGCCGGGGGCGCGACCACGCGCAGGAGGTAGAGCGCTGCGGCGACAGGTACCAGGGCCACGGCGATGGCCGTCAGCTGGTAGGCCAGGTCGAGCCACGGCCGTTCCGGCGTCACCGCGTTGTTCAGCGACGAGGACTGCTGGTTGAGGGCGACCGAGATGGTGAGCCGGTCGATGATCCGCAGCACGGCATACACGGCCGAGGACCCGAGCGAGATGCCGAGGACGATGAGGACCTCGCGGCCCAGCGCTCGCCGCCGGGGGACGGCGCCGGCGGCGGTGGTGCTGGCCGCGCCGGGGGCGCTGGTGGTGGCGACCGGCTCGGGCGCGGGGCTCACGGGCATGGCGGCACTCTATGCACCCCCGCTGACCGCTGCGGGGGTCCAGGGCTTGAGCCAGTCGGTCTCGGGCCAGCCCTCCGCCGCGGCGAGCAGCTCATACATGGTCGCCCCGTCGACGGACTCCCGCACGATGTCGGCGTGGCCCGCGTGCCGGGCGACCTCCTCGAGGATGTGGAGGAGGACCCACCGGACCGACCAGGCCCTCAGGTCCTTGGGGAACCACGGGGCGTCGCGGGGGACCGGGACGGCGAGGTCGAGGTCGAGCCCGGCGATGGCGTCCTCGGTCGCGCGCGCCGCCTCGTCGAAGCGGGCGAGCAGGTCCTCGATCGTGTCGCCGGAGGCGTCCCAGTCGCTGCCGTAGTCCGCCATCCGCTCCCCCGCCGGGCGGGTGTCCGGCGCCGGCTCTCCCGGCGCCGCGGCAACGCGCGCCATCCAGGTGCGCTCGCAGTTGGTCACGTGCTTGACGACGCCGGCGAGGCAGATCACGCTGACTGAGGGTGTCGCGTGGGCCTGGTCGTCGGTGAGGCCGAACGTCGCGTTGCGGATGCCGTCGTGCTGCTGGCGCAGGAAGGCGCGCAGGCCCTCGTGCTCGGTGGCGACGGGAGGGGCGGTGCCGGGCATGTCGTGCTCCTTCGGGTGAGAGGGGATCGGTGGGGTCGGGGTCAGGCAGGGCCGGGCAGGGTCTGATCAGGGCGGGGTCAGGCTCGGTGGGCCCGCAGGCCGCGCGGTGGTGGTGTCGTGGTCATGCGACGACTGTCGCAGCAATGGCGGACA
>NZ_JBKJPP010000168.1:0-8891 GCF_046595215.1 Lapillicoccus sp.
CTGGACCGGGCTCAGCGAGCTCGCCGTCAAGGGCGCCCTGGGGATCGTATGGAGCGGCGCCGCCGGGTCGTCGGCGACGGCCACCATCGACAACATGTTGCTGACGGACGGTTGACCCCCCTGGCGAATCACGGCTTCGTTTTCTGAGGGTCGGTCGGCGTGCGATCGCCCTACGGGATTACAGCGACGTGGCCGCCTCTGGTGAAGTCGTCTGGCACGCGTAGTGGGGGATGAGCCGGACGCACCGGCCGATCCCCCACAACCTCACACCGAACGACGAAAATCATCAGCAGAAATCGTCAGCGGCGGCCCCCGACGTCACCCGCGGTGGATCAGGTCTGAGTGGTGTCGACATTGAGTTTTCGATGAGGGAGAACGGGGGTCACGGCGTGATCACGATGATCCTCAGCGCTCAGGGCACCGTCATGACGGCGCCCTGAGCGCTGGGCCGGACCAATCGGCCACAGGAAAGCCTGCGGTCGAAGCCATAGGCAACCGGCGCGTTGAGGGAGGAGACTGCACACTGGACGTGCACAACTGCAGTCCAGTACCTCCTCAGGTTCATGGAGGCTCGGGTGGTCACATCTGACGCGGTGGGAGGGGACAGGCGACTGCTGCCCGATGTCGCGCTGGCCGAGACCCGGGAGCAGCTGGCTGCGACCGGCGAGATCCTGTCGGTCCTGGCCGCCGCCTCGTCCTCGCAGGAGGAGGTCTTCGAGGCCGTCGTGACCAACGCCCGAAGGCTGTGCCGGGCTGATGTCGCCCAGATCCACATCCTCAGGGGACACGAGCTGCGGCTGGGCAGGGCAGTGGGCCTGACGAGCGAGTACGTGGCCTTCGCCGCCGGCCACCCGACGGCCCTCGATCGAGCCACGCTGGCGGGTCGGGTAGCCCTCGACCGGTCCACCCAGCACATCACCGATGTCCTCGCCGACCCCGAGTACGGACGCGCGGACTTTCAGCGACTCGGCGGCTACCGCTCGATCATGGGGGCCCCGATGGTCATCGGCGACGAGGTGGTCGGTGTCCTGTCGGTGTGGAGGACGGAGGTGGAGCCCTTCGAGGACCGGGTCGCGTCCGTGCTCGCGACGTTCGCCAACCAAGCGGCGCTCGCCGTCCGCAACGTCGAGCTCTTCACCGCCTTGGAGATCAGATCCGTCGAGCTGGCCCGGAAGGTGGACCAGCTGGAGGCGCTTGCGGAGATCGGCAAGGTCATCGGCTCCACGCTGGATCCGGACGCGGTCCTGTCGACGATCGTCAGTCATGCCGTCCAGCTGTCCGAGGCCGACGGCGGGTCGCTGATGGAGTATGACGAGAGCACGCGGCTCTTCCGTGTGCGGACCGCCTACGGCACGAGCGAGAGTGTCCTCGATGCCTTGCGCAACATCCGGATCCACGCCGACGAGACCTTGGTGGGCCGCGCCGCGTCCGCCCGCACCACCCTCCAGGTCCCGGACCTGGGCCAGGTCGACCTTGACCCACACCTCACCGTGCTCTTCGACGACGGGTGGCGCTCAGTCACGGTGATTCCGCTGCAACGACCCGACCGCGTGGTGGGCGCCCTCGTCATCCGACGACGGCGCACCGGATCGTTCAGTGACGAGACGTGCGAGCTCCTGTCGGCGTTCGCCAGCCAGTCTGCGGTCGCCCTGACCAACGCCCGGCTCTACCAGCAGCTCGAGCAGCAGAGCGTAGAGCTCGCCATCGCCAGCCAGCACAAGTCGGAGTTCCTCGCCAGCATGTCGCACGAGCTGCGGACCCCCCTCAACGCCGTCATCGGGTTCTCGGAGGTGCTGCTCGAGGGGATGTTCGGAGAGCTCAACGAGCGGCAGGAGGACTACCTCAGAGACATCCGCGACGCCGGACGCCACCTGCTCGCGCTGCTCAACGACGTCCTCGACCTCTCGAAGGTCGAGGCGGGTCAGATGGAGCTCGAGATAACGACCTTCCCGGTGGGTCCGGCGCTTCAACACGTCCTCTCGCTCGTGCGAGAGCGGGCGGCTCAGCACGCGATCTCGCTCACCCTGGAGGTGGCTCGGGGGCTCGACCGGATCACCGCTGACGAGCTGCGCTTCAAGCAGGTTCTGCTCAACCTGCTCAGCAACGCGGTCAAGTTCACCGCGGACGGGGGTGCGGTGGCCGTCACGGCGCGACACGACTCCAGGGACCTCCTCGTGGCGGTCAGGGACAACGGTGCGGGGATCGCCCCCTCCGACCAGGAACGCATCTTTGACTCCTTCCAGCAGGGCGGCCGGTTCGCCTCGAGCGAGGAAGGGACCGGGCTCGGCCTGACCGTCACCAAGCGCATCGTCGAGCTCCACGGCGGCCGGATCTGGGTGACCAGCACGCCGGGAGAGGGAAGCACCTTCGCCTTCAGTTTGCCCCAGGCACCCGGCATACCGGCAGCCACTGGGGACTGGCGGACCTCGACCGTCATGGACGACCGACCTCCCGTCGTCGTCATCGAGGACGACGAACGGTCGGCCGAGCTCCTCGGCCTCCACTTAACCGCCGCGGGGCTGCGCCCTGTCACGGTGAGGGACGGTGAGGAGGGTCTGGAGGCCGTGCGGGCGTTGAGACCCGTTGCCCTCATCCTCGACATCAAGCTTCCCGGCATGGACGGCTGGGATGTCCTCCACGCGCTGAAGCAGGACGCCGCGATCGCCGGCACCCCGGTCGTCGTCGTATCGGTGCTTCCGGAGCGCGGTCGGGGGTTTGCGCTCGGCGCTGCCGACTACCTCGTCAAGCCGGTGGCGAGAGAGGACCTCGTCGCCTCGGTCCGGCGCGTGGTTGCCGCCGCAACCGAGCAGGAGTCGGGCACGAGCATCGTCGTCATCGATGACGACCCGGACGTGTTGGAGCTGATCCGGGCGACCTTGGAACCCCTCGGCTGGGAGGTGTACGGCTGCGGGCGGGGGACGGACGCGGCCACGATGGTGGCCGCAGTGGTCCCGTCCGTCGTGCTGGTGGATCTCCTCATGCCCGAGACGGACGGTTTCGCCGTGATCGACGCCCTGTCCCAGGACCCACGCACGGCGCAGGTCCCGGTCGTCGTCCTCACCGCCAAGTCCCTCACCCCCGAGGACAGGCAACGGCTCGAGGGGCGCATCACCTTCGTGGCCTCGAAGTCCGACGTCAGCCTCCGCGTCCTCTCCCAACGGCTCGCCCGGGTGGCCCGCCGCGTCCCGGAACAGGAGGGGGGGTGATGACGCCACCGGAGGTTCTCATCGTCGAGGACAACGACAAGAACCTCAAGCTCGCCAGGGACGTCCTGGAGTTCGCAGGTTTTACGGTGCGGGTCGCCATGAGCGGCGAGGCAGCGGTCGCCGAGGCCCACCGCCGCCAGCCCGACGTCATCCTCATGGACCTCCACCTCCCGGGGATCGACGGGCACACCGCACTCGCGCTGCTGCGGGGGGACGACCTCACGTCGAGCATTCCCGTCGTTGCTGTGACCGCGTCAGCGATGGCCTCAGATCGCGACCACGCCCTCGCTGCTGGCTTCGACGGCTTCCTCGAGAAGCCGATCAGCGTCCGCGACTTCCCCGCGCAGGTGCGGCGGCACCTTCAGGCCGAAGGGTGAGCCGGATGGACACCGAGCCCGCAGTCATCCTCGTCGTCGACGACCTGGCGCAGAACCGCAAGCTCATGGATGCGATCCTCTCCCCTCGCGGGTACGTCCTCCTTGAGGCGTCCTCGGGGGAGGAAGCCCTGGGCCTCCTCGCGGAACGCACGCCGGACCTCATCCTGCTCGATGTGCTCATGCCCGGCATCGACGGCTACGAGACCTGTCGCCGGATCCGCGCCACTCCCGCGACGGCCTTCCTCCCCGTGGTCATGGTCACCGCCAGCGGATCGGCGGAGAAGGTCCGCGCGACGGAGGCCGGCGCTGACGACTTCATCAACAAGCCACTCGACCAGGCCGAGCTGCTGGCCCGCGTCCGGTCGCTCGTCAGGGTCAAGCGCTACCAGGACACCGTCATCGCACAGGCCGCCGAGCTCGCGGCGTGGAACCGCGAGCTCGAGTCCCGCGTCAGCGCCCAGGTCGAGCGACTCGACCGCTTCGGACGTCTCCGGAGGTTTCTCTCGCCGCAGATCACCCGGCTCATCCTCGACACCGGCGACGAGTCCTTCCTCACGAGCCACCGGCGGGAGATCATCGCGGTCTACTGCGACCTCCGCGGCTTCACGTCGTTCGCCGAGACGTCCGACCCTGAAGAGGTCATGTCGGTGCTCGGCGAGTACCACCAGGCGTTGGGAGACCTCGTCTTCCTGTACGAGGGGACGCTGGAGCATTTCGCGGGCGACGGCCTCCTCGTATTCTTCAACGACCCCGTTCCATGCCCCGACGCCCCGGCGCGGGCGGTTCGGATGGCCGTCGACATGCGCACCAGCGTCACGCGGCTCGCCGAGGGATGGCGACGGCACGATTACGAGCTCGGGTTCGGGGTGGGGATCGCACGCGGGTTCGCAACACTCGGTCGGATCGGTTTCGAGGGCCGCTACGACTATGCCGCGATCGGCACAGTCACGAACCTCTCGGCCCGGCTCTCCTCGTATGCGACCGCCGGACAGATCCTCGTCACCCAACGCGTCCTTGCGGGTGCTGACGGCGTCGCCGTCAGCCGGCCCGTGGGATCTCTCCCCCTACGGGGTTTCAGTAAGCCGGTGATCGCCCACGAGATCGTCGGCCTGATCGAGAGCACGGTGGTCCCATGACCCGTCCCGTTGTCCCGCTGACCTTGGCCGACCTCGACGAGCAGGCCCGCAACGACGTCTTCGACGAACTGCAGTCGCGCATGCCCCGTGTCTGGCGTGCCATGCGCCAGAACGAGCAGCAGGAGTCGGTCGTCATCGTGCCCTCGATGTCAGTCGACCGGGTCGTTGCTGGCTCCGGCGCGATGAACCAGGCCCTCGAGGAACGCTTTCTCTTCATGCTGCTCCTCCTGCGCCAGCCCCGCCTTCAGATGATCTACGTGACCTCCATGCCGATCAACCCCTCGATCATCGAGTACTACCTGTCGCTCCTCCCCGGAGTCATCCCCAGTCATGCCCGGGCGCGCCTTCTCCTCGTCGCGGTCGGTGACTCGTCTGGGACCCCGCTCACCGAGAAGCTCCTGGCCCGTCCCCGGGTGCTCGGCCAGATCCGCAACCTCATCCCGGACACCCAGCTCTCGCACCTCGTGCCCTACAACACCACCCCTCTCGAACGTGACCTCGCTGTCTTGCTCGGAATCCCCATGTATGCCGCGGACGCCCGGCTGTTCCACCTGGGCACCAAGAGCGGGTCGCGGCAGGTCTTCGCCGAGGCCGGGGTCTCCCATCCTGCGGGCTCGGAGGACCTCCGTTCCTTCGACGACCTGGTGTCGGCTCTCGCCCAGCTTCGGGCCAGCAGACCGCAGGCAACCGCGGCGATGGTCAAGCTCAACGAGGGCGTCTCCGGCTCGGGCAACGCGGTGATCGACCTCGTCGGGCTCCCCGTCCCGGGCCGCCCCGGTGAGTCCGATGCGCTGGGCCGACGGGTCCGGAAAATGGTCCTGGAGGACCTCCGGATCAGCGTCGACGTCTTCCTCGACAAGCTGACCCATCGGGAGGGCATCGTTGAGGAGCGCATCGACGGCGACGAACTGCGCAGCCCGAGCGTGCAACTGCAGGTCACGCCGCTCGGTGAGGTCGAGCTGCTCTCGACCCACGACCAGGTGCTCGGTGGGCGGACGGGTCAGTCCTATCTCGGCTGCCGGTTTCCCGCGGACCCGGCATACGCGCGGCTCATCACCGATGCGGCTAAGAAGGTCGGCGCTGTCCTCGCCGGCCGTGGTGTCCTCGGCCGCTTCGCCCTCGACTTCGTGGTGGTCCGGACCGGAGGAACGTGGCGAGCCCACGCCATCGAGATCAACCTCCGCAAGGGTGGCACAACCCACCCCTTCCTCACACTCCAGTTCCTGACGGACGGTCACTACGAGCCGGACAGTGCCCGCTTCCTCACGCCTCGGGGGGAGGAACGACACCTCGTCGCCACCGACCACCTCGAGGACCCGTTGCTGCGGGGGCTTCGGGTCGACGACCTCTTCGACCTCGTCGCCCGCGCCGGTCTGCACTTCGACCAGTCCCGGCAGACCGGTGTGGTTTTCCACATGATCAGCTGCCTCACCGAGGTCGGCCGGTTGGGGATGACCGCCATCGCCGAGTCGCCCGAGGCGGCCCAGGTGCTGTACGAGGACGCAGAGAGACGGCTCCTCGACGATGCGGCCCTCGCCCTGCGGCCTCAGCCACTTCTCGGTTGAGACTCTCCCCTCACGGATCGATGAGATCCGCGTGGAGGAGCGCCTCGAGGACGGCTCGCCGCCACGGGAATGGGCCGGACCCCGTCCGGCACGACGCACCACCGCAGCTGCACTCCCAGACCCACCTGCCCTTGACGAGCCGCCGTACGCGCGGGTGGTGGTGCGCATGGTCGACGTGACGGCGCTGGTCGGTGTTCATGACGTGCCTCCGAATCGTTGGTTTGTGGGCCGGCCTGTACCCGTCCGGCCGATCCCACGGTCGTCGCAATGACGCCGGCGGTCTGTGCCACGCGTGACACCCAGCGGGTGTACCCCGCCACACAGCCAGGTGAGCGATGCCCAGTCGTGCAGCGAACCGGCTCAACGGCGTTGCCCGACCTCACTGCGCGTGCTGCACTGGGACATGACATGGCGGCTGCTCGAATCGCTGACAGAGGTGGAGCGTCGGATTTTGCTTTCGTCGACGCAGCGCCATCGCTACGCCCGTAGGGAGACGCTCTTTCATGACGGCGACCTCGCCGACACGATTCACTTCATCAGCGAGGGCCGTGTGGCCGTCCACCGCTCTACGCCAGCTGGTCACGTCGCGATGTTCGCCGTGCTCGGACCTGGTGAGGCCTTCGGCGAGATGGCCATGCTCGCGGCCGACCGGCGCCGGACTTCGGCCGCCGTCGCGCTCGAGCCGGTCATCACCCATACCCTGCGATTCGTCGAGTTCGACGACCTGTGTCGCGCGCATCCCCACGTCCAGCGCCTGCTTGTGGACCTGCTCTCGCAGCGCGTGGCACGCCTGTCAACCCACCTGCTCGAGGCGCTCTACGTCCCCGCGGACCAACGCGTCGTCCGCCGGTTGCTCGATCTCTGTGGGGAGTACGACGACGGGGCTGCGGCCCACGACGTCACCATCCCCCTGACCCAGGACGAGATCGCCGAGCTGTCCGGGGCATCACGGCCCACCACGAACCGCGTGCTCCGCGCTCTGGCGCGGGACGGGGTCGTCAGCCTCCACCGCGGCCACGTTGAGGTCCTCAACTGGGCAGCCCTGTTACGACGGTCACCGGTGCCCACCGTCGTCGGCTGACCTCCGGCGGTGGCCTAAAGCACACGGGCGGCGTGCGGCGGTGACGCACGTGGAGCCAGATGGCAAATCGCCAAAATATGGCCACGGAGCCTTCAGGGGTCGATAGCGGTGCTTCTGGAGCAGTTGATCGCTGAGGTCCAGAGGAGGGCTGGCAGCCCTTGGCCTGTGACACGCCCTGACCGGAGGGTGAGGGCCTTGGTGGAGCCGCCGATCGGAATCGAACTGATGACCTATTCATTGCGAGTTCGGGTCGTCCGCGCGGACCCCGATTTCGGGCTTGGCGGTTAGGTTCGCCGATGCCCACGCCGTGACGGACGCTAAGGGCTACACCGAGTCGACCGGGGGCACCACTGCGGCACGGTTGGGCGTCCAGCTTTGGGAGAATGGCCTACCGTTCCGCCCAGCGATCTGCATCGTCGCTGAACTGTCCGTGTCGAAGGATCTGCGTGCTGTGCCCGCCCACGTCCGGCCCGATGGCGCAGCGCCCGGGCAAGGGCGGGGTCCGGGCCGCCGTCCGCCGATCTTCCACTTCGAGAAGGAGCGCACGCTCGGCTGCTCGGCTGGCAGCGCCGTCACCCGGGATCGCGTTAATAGCGCCTGGCACCCCACCCAGGGCCTCGGCAAAGTCGGCGAATGAGGCTGTGACCTGCGGTTTTGTGCGGTGATGAGCGGTGTGGCGTGAGTGACGGGTACGGCCACTGGGGCTTGGATGGAAGTTCTCACGCTCACCACCACGCCGCGGACAACACCCGCCGATGCGGTCTGGGCCCACAACCCCTGCCCCCGGCGCAACTGCCGGGCCGGCCAGAGCTGTTGGCTCTGCTCTGGTCGGTGCCTGACCCTCAGGCTCGCCGCGGGGTGCGCCACCAGCTGCCGGTGATCCTTGCCGTGGGCTAAGCAGCGGTCCTGGCCGGTGCGCGCTCGTTCGCCGCAATCGGTGAGTGGGTCGCCGACCAGCATGAGCCAGCACTGGCACGGCTATGTGCGAGGAGTCTGGGGGTGTGCGACGTCCGACGAGTCGACGATCCGACGCGCGTTCGCGCGTGTTGATGCTGACCTGTTGGAACGGGTGATCGGGGCGTTCGTGTAGACCCGCACGCACGTCGTCGCTGGGCGGAGGGTGATCGCAATCGATGGCAGGACCGTGCGTGGTGCCCGCACCGCGAACGCGGTCGCCCCGCATCTGGTCGCCGCGTTCGACCATGTCAGCGGGGCCGTCCTGGGGCCCCGGCATCTTTCAACAGTTTCTCCAGCCGCTGGACCTCGCGGCCCCGTTCACGGGTGATCGCGGTCCGCGCCCGAGTCAGATCACGCAGGTGCCGGATCGGTTCGGGTGGGTCGAACAAGCCGCGGGTCAGTCCCGCCGTCAGTCCCGCCGTCAGTCCCGCCGTCAGTCCCGCCGTCAGTCACGCCGTCAGTCAAGGGAGTCTGGCCCTGCGGTCGTCCGCGCGTCCAACGGCAGCTCCAGGACCACCGTCGTTCCCTCCCCCTCGACCGAGGTCAGTCGCAGCTCCCCGTCGTGGTCC
>NZ_JBKJPP010000196.1:0-23022 GCF_046595215.1 Lapillicoccus sp.
GAAGCAACTGACCGATTGCGTCTCGCACGGCGTTCGTCGCATTGCCGGCGTAGACAACCTTCGCCTCGACGAGCCACTCGACACCCTCGTCTACGAGCGTGAGATCGCGGGGGTGAACATTGGTTGCGGGGCATAGATCTAGCCCCTTTGCAAGCTCGCCATACTCCCGCACCAGAGTTTCGTGGCGACGAGTCTTGACGATCGCGTTTCCGGACAAGTGACTGACGTAGTCCGCATCATCCTTTGGCGCAAAATCGCGCAATAGGTCCTTCGCAGCGGTCGTCTGCTGAGAGCTGGATGACGACACGACTCCTGGAGCGGCCATCAGTATGGAGCGTTTAATCGCGATGGCGGCACCGTATAGATCGATCATCCGGCCTAGGTCCTCGACCAGGGCTGGCGCAGGGGGCATCGAAGCAAGGTCGTACGAAATCGCCACAATGTTGCCGGCTTCATAGGCTCGCTGCAGCCGCCCAGAGGAGGAGAAGGAAATTTCTCCCAGCAATCCGTGCGCGACTACGACATCAAGTTTCTCGCGAATCGCAGCAGCGTCCATCGCAAGGCGGGATCGGGCGTCGCGGCTTGGGTACCGCGACAGCAGTTCTGTTACGCCCTGGTTCAGTGTTAACACCACGCGGTGCATGTCAGCTGAGTAGATGTAGACCAGGTAAACGCCGTGCTGGGGCGAGTCGGTTTCGTCTGGGTCGAAGATCCCGATCCAGGGGGTCGATGTAGCTAGACCCTTGCCCCCACTCGCCTTCACGATCAGGCCGGCGGGAAGAAGTGGGGTTATCTCGGAAGCAGCCGAGTGAAGCAACGCATGCCCCGGCGAATGCATCGACGTGGTTTCGTAGCCCTTGGCGACCTCAGTCAAGTACCCCTGTAAGTCCATGCGCTCAAGCTAGGGCAACCCTCCGACGCGCATGCCCCGATTGGACCACTTCGGCTGACCTTCCTGTCCCACCTTCCAGCGACGGATTGGGTGTCCTGGCCGAAGCGGGCCTGACCCCATAACCTCCGGGCGAAGGACCTCAGGAGGATGACCGAGTCGCCTCCTGTGGATCACGAGGACATCTACGAACCTTGCCGTCGGGTCGCTCCCGCTGTGCCCTAACTCCTGCCCCAAATTGTGGCACGAGAGGGGGAATCGGGGTACCTCACGGTCATTCGCAGCTTCCCGGGTCGAACCGCCGCCCACCATCCAATTTCGGGAGGGCGGCCCGAGCAGGTAGGGGAGACCGTCGTACCCCACGGAAGTACGGCAACGCCTTGATCACTGGGCGACCCCATGTGCGCGCCGGCCCATCGCCCCGGCGTTAGACGTCGCCTTCCGAGGGAGCTCCGCCGAATTTGCAAGCAGGGGGTTAGGGGTTCGAGTCCCCTTGGCTCCACCGCAGGTCACAAGCCCCTTTTCGGCCCCGGAGGAGGGCACCGTTCGCGTCACGTGCGCACGAACTTGCAGCAGTAGGTGGCACCGCTGGCCCCCGGCGTCGAGGTCCAGCGCGCCACTTCCCAGGCTCGGCCGACTCGACGCCCGCCTCATCGTTGGTCGCCCGCAGCGCACGGATCTGGGCACGCCTCCACCATGGCGAAGGGGACGGTGAGAATGCCGTGGTCGATCTTGACGTGGAACCGCGTTCGGCCGCGCTTGTGGATCCTGCCGAGCACCCCGGCATACGGGCCGGGAGCGGTGACCCGCACCCTGGTGCCCGGAACCATCCAGCCGGGCATGCTCGTCCCCGTCGTCAGCGCGAGGAGCTCCGCCGTGTAGTTCGGGTGCATCGCCGCGTCCGTTCCGCGATGGGTCCACGCGAAGACGTACCGCGAGTCGAAGCGCCCGGGCCGGCACTCGGAGCAGGACGCCACCCGCATCGGCCGCCGGTGGCGGGTGGTCCGGTGCCCCACGGCGCAGGTCCCCACCCAGTCCCCCTCGACACGCGCCGACCCGGGGGAGACGCAGCGCTGTCCCGTGCAGCCGATCCGCCGGGCTGTCGCCTGCCAGACCGCGTCGTGGTGGTGGCTCGCGCCGACCAGGGCGTGGGCGATCTCGTGGAGGATCGTGTCCCTCACCTCTATGTCGGTGTGGAGCCGCGTGAGCGGGATGCTCAGCCCGATCTCGCGGCGACCGGGCCGGCACACGCCAGCTCTGGTCTTGGCGTGGTCGAACGTCACGCTCCAGCCGTGCAGACCGTGCTGCCGCACGAGCTCCTCGGCCAGGGTGAGCGCCTCACGGATGTCCATGTCGTCTCCTGTGCAGTGGGTGGAAGGTCCTGCACGGAGGGGCCGTCGACGTGCGCGTGACCGACCCTGACACAGACCTCCGACAGCCTCCCAAACCTATCCACCGCCCAACCTCACCCCCCGTCACGCTCGATCAAACGCCGGACGTGTCGACGGCCTCCCGCTGCGCCCGCCCGCAGCCGGCCGCACCGCCAGCACCTGGTTGACCCCGGTCTGGTTCGCCTCGAACACCAGCGCCGACCCCGCCAAGAAGAGGTGCCAGACCCGTGCCGGCCCCGCACTGGTCAGGGACACCGCCCGCTCCCACCTGCGCTCCATGTTGGTCACCCACGCCCGCAGCGTCAGGGCGTAGTTCTCCCGCAGCGACTCGACGTCACTCACCTCGAGCCCCGCGGACTCGAGCGCCAGCTCATAGAAGTCGTTGCCGACGTCGTAGTGGTGGGAGACGGCCCGCGTGTCGCGACCGAGGGTGTGGCGGCGGCCCCGCGTCGTCAGCTCTTCGGCGGGCTTCGGCGGGGGGCTTCGGTGGGAGGCCGAGGACCCCGAGTCGGACGACGGCCGCCGCCACCGCCGCCGTGGTCCCGCGAGGGATGTGGACACCCGGTGAGGTGAACCGGATGTTGCAGCTCAGCGTCTGGCGGTCCGATCGAGCTCCCGTCCCAACAGTCGATGCGGAAGGGCAACGCCCTGTCGATGGCGCTGCACAGCAACGGCCCGAGCACGTGAGCGACGGTCATGGAGGCGCTCCTTGGGGGGGAGCTCGGTCGGCGCGTCGTCGACTGGCGGCTCCCGATTTCGACAACCCTCGAGGCCGCGTTCGATTCCCGGTGGGGTCGGTCAGGAGGGCGACGAGCGCGTCGACGACGCCTGACCCACCCAGGCGCTCCACCCGACGCTGGCCAGCAGGATGATGCCGGGCAGGATGCCACCGACGAGGCTGATCGCCGACTGTGGAACGGCACGGGCGGCGAGCACGATCCCCACGACACCACACAGGGTCACGCCAAGACCCAGCCAGGTGAAGACCGGCTCGCCGAAGACCCTCGCGAACACGAGGAAGTGCACCCCGATGACGGTCGCCACCCACGGCAGCGTCGCCGCCGGCAGGTCGAGCGCCCGGACGAGGACCTGGCTGCCGACGGGGATCGCCAGCAACTCCGCCAGCACCGTGTAGCCAAAGGCCCGCATCTGGTGCTGAGTCGGCTCGACGCCTCTCCCGATCAGCCGGGCACGCAGCACGAGGGCGGTGACGCCGACGAAGGTGAGCACGCCAGCGACCCACAGGACGAGGGACCACGGACCGGGCAGTGCGCCCGCATTCGCCATGACGAACACGAGCCCCCCCACCGCACCGATCATCGACCCGAGCTTCGCCCCGCTCACGTCAGCCGTCCTCGCCCGTCGCCTCGCCTGCAGAGACGTTGCCTGCAGAGACGCTGTCTGCACAGACACGGACTGAGGTATGCCGGGTCCTCACCGATCGCGACGTGCGCTGCCCACCTGAGTGGGCACGGCCTACTCCACCGGAGGGGTAGGGCGTCCTGACGAGCCCCTGCCCCGACGAGGCAGCGGTCCTCCAGCAGCCGGACACGGGTCAGAGCGCGTCGTCTGCCTTGTCCGTGAGGTCCGACGCCTTGTCCTTGGCGTCGTCCGTGAGGTCCGACGCCTTGTCCTTGGCGTCCCCCGCCGTATCGGCCGCCTGGTCCTTGAGGTCGCTGACCGACGACGAACGACCCGCGTTCGGGGCGGTGTAGGGGTCGGACAGCGGGGTGGCCCAGGGGTCGTCCTTGGGCTGGCGGTTCATCACGGCGGCGACCGCAGCGCCGATGGCCGAGAGCACACCCAAGACGAGGAAGACCTTGCCCTTGCGGCCCTTGCGTCGTGCCACCGACTCGCCCTTGAGCACCGACAGCGCCTGAGGGGCCCGGTCGGACACGTCGAGCGCGTGGCCCTTGAGGTCTCCGGCCTGGTCCTTGGCGGCGTTCGAGGCGGCAACGACGGTGGCGATCGCGGCGGACAGCTTGGGCAGCCAGTCGTCGACGATGTGGTCACGGGTGGCGTCCACCCGGGGCGCGATGTTGTCCACCGCCCCCTGGACGCGCGGACCGACGGCCTCGACGGCGTGGTCGAGGTGCGGCTGGGCCCGGTCACGCACGGCGTCGACCGCCGGCTGGGCGCGCTCGCGGGCGTGCTCGACATGGGGCTTGCTCCACTCGGCAGCAGCCTGGGCCCTCTCCCGGGCGACCGGGGCGTAGGTCTTGGCAGCCTCGGCGCCCTTCTGCGCGGCTGGGCTGACCTTGTCGCGCAGTAGGGCGAGGCGGTCGGCCGCCGTCAGGTCATTCTTGGTGCTACCGAACACGGGTGCCTCCTTGATGTGGTCTGTCGCGGTCTCTGCCACCCATCCTGCCCTGTTTCCGAACCCCACGACACCTCAGGGCGTCGGCCGTGCGGCGCCACCTCACCGGCGAGTCGGTATGCCGTGCGAGGATTGGCGCATGAAGGCCACACTGCACACCAATCACGGTGACATCGACATCGAGCTCTTCCCCAACGAGGCCCCCAACACGGTCGCGACGTTCGTGGGTCTCGCCACGGGTGAGAAGGACTACAAGGACGACGCCGGTCGGACCAACCCGACGCCGTACTTCGACGGCCTGATCTTCCACCGGATCATCGCGGGCTTCATGATCCAGGGCGGCGACCCGCTCGGGAAGGGCTTCGGCGGCCCGGGCTTCACGTTCGACGACGAGCCGCACCCCGACAAGTCGTTCACCAAGCCCTACCTGCTCGCCATGGCCAACGCCGGCAAGCAGGGTGGCCGCGGCACCAACGGCTCCCAGTTCTTCATCACGGTGAACACGCCGACGTACCTCCAGGGCAAGCACACCATCTTCGGTGAGGTGGCGGACGGCCCGAGCCGCGAGGTCGTCGACAAGATCGCCACCGTCCCGACCGACCGTGAGGACAAGCCGCTCGACGACGTCGTCATCACGAAGGTGACGATCGACAAGGACGCCTGATCGCGCCCCGGGACCTGACTGATGACTGACCCCGAAGCGCCGCCCCAGGTGCCCGTCTGTCCCCGCCACACCGACCGCGAGTCCTACGTGCGCTGCCAGCGGTGCGGGCGGCCGGCCTGCCCGGAGTGCCAACGACCGGCCGCGGTGGGGATCCAGTGCGTCGACTGCGTCAAGGAGCAGGCCAAGACCGTGCGGTCGGCCCAGACGATCTTCGGCGGGCAGGTCGGCGACGCCGGCGTCGTGACGAAGGTGATCATCGGGATCTGTGTCGTCCTCTATGTCGGACAGCTGGTGCTGCCGTCGCTCACCAACCAGTTCGCGTTCGCGCCAGCCATCGGTTGGTCCGAGCCCTGGCGGGCGCTCACGGCGGCGTTCCTGCACTCCCCGAGCACGATCCTGCACATCGTGTTCAACATGTTTGTCCTGTGGCAGGTCGGGCCCTATCTGGAGGCGCTCCTCGGGCGGGTGCGGTTCTTGGCGCTCTACCTCATCAGCGCCCTGGGGGGCTCGGCTGGGGTCGTGCTGCTGGCGACGCCGCCCACGCTCGGGACCAACCCGGCCTTCGCCGACCAGTTCTTCCCGGGCTGGTACTCCGGCGTGGTCGGCGCCTCTGGCGCGGTCTTCGGGTTGTTCGCCGCACTCCTTGTCCTCAACCGGCACCTGGGCAGGTCCACGGTCGGGGTCGGGGTGGCCGTCGTCGTCAACGGCGCGATCGGGTTCATCTTCCCGGGGATCGCGTGGCAGGCCCACCTCGGTGGTTTCGTGACCGGGCTCGTCTGCGCGGGCCTCATCACGGTGTTCAAGGACCCGGCGCGTCGCCGGTTGGCGCTGCCGGCCCTGTTCGGGGTCCTGGCGGTCGTCGTGGCGGTCACCGCCGTCAAGTACGGCACGGTCTCGACGCTCTACCGCTGAGGGTCCCGCTCAGCTGAGTTACACGTCTGTCATTTGTCCCCAGGCTGGGGATAAGTCTGTGGACAAGTCGGCTGTCGAGGGAGTTCCAGGGGTTGCCCAGCTCCGAGACGGGTCAGCGCCAGCGCATCGCCATGCCGAAGCCGCCGAGCAGCAGGACGAAGCCGGCGACGAGGTTGCCGTAGCCGAACTTGGCGATCGGCCACGCTCCCTGGCTGACGTAGAAGGTGACGATCCACGCGAGCCCGAGCAGCAACAGGGTCACGAAGACCGGCACCCACCACTCGGGGTTCGGTCCCGGAGCCTTCGCGGGGCGGGGCGCGACGTGGCTCGACGTGGGCTTCGAACGGCCTTTGGACTCGGGCACCGGGGCTCCTTGCTGAGGTCGGTTTGCCCTAGCGTAGTTGTTGTGTGCAGGGTGTGTGCACACAACCGTTGCCGACGTGGCCGGATTCGAGGCGTCGGCAGGGGGCCGGGAAGGGAGGTCGGGCCATGAGCCGTATGCCGTCGCCCGCCTCGCGGGCCCCCCGGACGTGGTCGACGTTCGTCCCGGTGGTCGCGGCCCTGGCCGGCCTGCTCTTCGCGACGAGTTTCAAGACCGCCCAGGGCACCGAGATCCGCTCGTCGGGGCGAGACCTGCCGGCCCTGATCCGCGCCGAGAACCACGACGTCGCCACCAGCGCGGAGCGGGTCCGTCAGCTGCAGTCCGAGGTCGACCATCTCTCGGCGGCCGCGGCACCGGGCGACAGCCGGGTCCAGGATCTCACCGGGCAGGCCGCCGCGCTCGCGGCTGGCGCCGGCACCCAGTCGGTGCACGGTCCGAGCCTGACGGTGAGCCTCGACGACGCGCACCGCACCGCGGCCTCGCTCCCCAAGCCCTATGGGCCCGACGACATCGTCGTCCACCAGCAGGACGTCCAGGGCGTCGTCAACGCCCTCTGGGCCGGTGGGGCGGAGGCGATGATGATCCAGGACCAGCGGGTCATCTCCACCTCCGCAGTGCGCTGCGTCGGCAACACCCTGCTGCTCCAGGGCCGGGTCTACTCCCCGCCCTACGTGATCACCGCGATCGGTGACCCGGAACAGCTCCGGAAGTCCCTCCAGGCGGACCCGCAGGTGGAGATCTACCGCGAGTGGGTCAGCGCGGTCGGCGTGATCTACGAGGAGAGCAGTGACGCCGACCGGACGTTCCCGGCATACGCGGGGCCCGTGACCCCCCAGGTGGCGACGGTGGCCCGGTGAGGGCGGTCCGCGCCGTCGTGGGCGCGCTCGGCGAGCTCTGCGTCACTGCGGGTGTCGTCCTGCTCCTCTTCGTCGTCTGGCAGCTCGGCTACGTCGCCGTCGTCGACGGCAACACCCAGGCCGGGGTCGTGTCCGCGCTCGAGCAGGACTTCAGCGGCACGCCGCACGGCGCCGCAACCAACGGGGCCACCCCCGGCACACCCGCACCCGCACCCGCCCCCACCTCCGGCCCGCCCCTCGACGCCGGCCAGCTCCAGGACGGCAGCGTCTTCGGCATCGTCCGCATCCCGAGGCTCGGCGGCCCGACGTGGGCCAAGCCCGTCTTCCAGGGCGTCGGCCTCCCCGTCCTGGCCAAGGGCCTGGGCCACTACGACACCACTCAGCTGCCGGGGCAGGTCGGCAACGTCGCGATCGCCGGTCACCGCGCGGGCCACGGCAACCCGCTCATCGACATCGACGCCATCCGGCCCGGCGACGTCATGATCATCGAGACCCGGGAGGCGTGGTTCGTCTACCGCGCGGCGCGGCACGAGATCGTCGAGCCGACGCGGATCGAGGTCCTCGACCCGGTGCCCGGGCAGCCGGGGGTCACCCCGACGGAGGCGTGGTTCACCCTGACGTCGTGCAACCCCCGATACGGGTCGACCGAGCGCTACATCGTCTTCGCGAAGTTCGAGCAGAAGATCCCGCACGACCGGGTGCTGCCCGCCGACCTCCTCACCGACCCCGCGACGAAGGCCTGACCCCGATGTATGCCGCCCTGTGGCGCGTGCTGCCCGGCAACCGGTGGGCCAAGGCCGGCCAGAGCCTGGTGCTCTTCCTCGTGGTCGTCGCGCTGCTCTTCGTCGTCGTCTTCCCGGCGATCACCCCCTACCTGCCGTTCGAGAACGTCACGATCGAGCCCCCCCCGGCCACCCCCAGCCCCGGAGCCACGACGCCATGACCAGCTCGCCCATCACCCGGATCCTCGTCGTCGACAACTACGACAGCTTCGTGTTCACCATCGTCGGCTACCTCCAGCAGCTCGGTGCCGAGTGCGAGGTCGTGCGCAACGACGCAATCGCGCCGGCCGACGGGGCCGACTTCGACGGGGTCCTCGTCTCACCCGGTCCGGGGACCCCCGAGGAGGCCGGTGTCTCGATGGCCATGATCGAGGCGTGCGCCGAGCGGGCCCAGCCCATGCTCGGGGTCTGCCTCGGCCACCAGGCGCTCGGGGTCGTCATGGGCGCCACCGTCGGGCGGGCCCCCGAGCTGCTCCACGGCAAGACCTCCCTCGTCCACCACGACGACAGCGGGGTCCTCTCCGGCCTGCCGACCCCGTTCACGGCGACCCGGTACCACTCCCTGACGATCGACCCGGCGACCCGTCCGGACATCCTGATCTCCAACGGGCACACCGACTCCGGCATCATCATGGCGGTCCGGCACGCCGAGCTGCCGCTGCAGGGAGTGCAGTTCCACCCCGAGAGCGTCCTGACCCAGGGCGGGCACCGGGTCCTGGCCAACTGGCTGCTCACCTGCGGCATGACCGACGCGGTCCAGCACTCCGTCGGCCTCAGCCCCCTCGTCCACGACGCGGGCGCCGTCGCCAGTCAGGTCGCTGTCCCCTGACGGGCTGACGCCGCCGGACGCGGTGGCGCCGCCGGACGCCGCTGGCGTTGGCGGCTACGGCGGAACTGGCGCCGTGGTCGCGGTGCCGGTCGGGGTCACGCTCGGCAACGGGACCGGCAAGGTGATCGTCGGCGTCCCGGTCGCTGTCGGCGTCCCGGTCGGCGTTGCTGTCGGCTTTGGAGTCGGTGTGGGAGTCGGGGTGGCCGTGACGGTCGCCGTCGCGGTTGCCGTGACGGTCGCCGTCGTCACCGACGGTGTGGGGACCGGCTTCTTGGCGATCTTGAGGGTGACCTTGCTGCCGACGTCGACGACGGTCGACGGGACGGGATCCTGCTCCAGGACCGTCCCCTCGACCGCGGTGGCGTCCTCGACCGCGGTGGCCTCGGCCGTGAGCCCGAGCTGGGCGAGCGTCGCCTCGGCGACGGAGACGTTCTTGGTGCGCACGTCAGGGACGCCGATCTTGCCGCTGGCGATCCGCAGCGTGATCTGGGTGGTCACGGGGACGACGCTGCCGCTGGCGGGGTCGGTGCTGACGACCTTGCCCTTCTGCTGGGTGGCGTCGTCGACGATCAGCACGGTCTGCACCTCGAACCCGGACGCCTTCAGCGAGGTCGTCGCCGCGTCCTGGGTGAACCCCGCGACGGCGGGCACCGGGGACTGACCGGGCCCGGTCGAGACGCTGAGCTGCACGGTCGTCCCCACGTCGGCCTTGGTGTCCGGCGGCGGGTTCTGGTCGACGACCTGACCCTTGGCGGCGTTGTTGTTGCTGACGTTGTTGATCATGGGCGTCAGCCCGCGGGCGGTGATGGCCGCCCTGGCCCCCTCGATCTGGAGGCCGACGACCCCGGGCACCGAGACCTGCTCGGCCCTGGGGCCGGGCTGCAGGGCGCTGCGGCCGGCGATGAGGACCAGCGCCAGGGCGGCGACGACGGCGAGGGCCAGCAGCACGTATGCCGGGCCACGCCGCTTGCGCTCCTCCTGGTCCGGATCGCGACCGATCGGGGGCAGGCTCCCGGCGTTGCCGTGGTCCTCCACCCGCTCGACGAGCTGGCGCGCCGGGGCGGTCAGGACGGTCGTCGACGCGGCGGCGGCGGCCGTGCCCACGGCGGCGTTGCTGAGGGGACGCCCCTCCCGCGCCGCGACGAGGTCGTGGCGGAACTCGTTGGCGCTCTGGTATCGGCCCTCGCGGTCCTTGACCAGGGCGTGCAGGGTGACGTGGTCATAGCTGCTCGGGACGTCGGCGTTGAAGGACGAGGGTGGCTGCGCCGGCTCACCGACGTGCTGGTAGGCGATCGAGACCGGCGAGTCACCAGTGAAGGGGGGCCGGCCGGTGAGCAGCTCGAAGAGGAGGCAGCCGGTGGAGTAGAGGTCGGACCGGGCATCGACGGGCTGGCCCTGGGCCTGCTCGGGTGAGAGGTACTGCGCGGTGCCGATCACGGCCTGGGTCTGGGTCATCGTCGCCGCCGTGTCGGCGACCGCCCGGGCGATGCCGAAGTCCATGACCTTGACCTCGCCGGTGCGCGTCAACATGACGTTTGCGGGTTTGATGTCGCGGTGGACGATGCCCATCCGGTGGCTGTAGGCCAGGGCGGAGAGCACCCCCTCGGTGATCCGGGCGGCTTCCGACGGGGCGACGATCCGCTCGCGGTTCAGCTTGTCGCGCAGCGTCTCGCCCTCGACGATCTCCATGACGATGTAGGGCAGCGGCACGGCGGCGCCCCCCGCATCGGAGGCCGAGTCCTCACCGGAGTCGTAGATCGCGACGATCGACGCGTGGTTCAGCCCGGCAGCCGACTGCGCCTCGCGACGGAACCTGGCCAGGAAGTTCGGGTCCCGGGCGAGGTCGGAGCGCAGCATCTTGATCGCGACCGGGCGACCCAGACGCGTGTCATGGCCGAGGTGCACCTCGGCCATGCCGCCGCGGCCGATGAGCTCGGCGACCTCGTAGCGGCCGCCGAGCAGACGGGGGATGGTCATCCGCCGACCCCCGCTGCCGTCTCAGGCGCCGTTGCCATGCTTGCCCTTCGTCGAGGTGTTCTTCGCCCCGGCGGTCGCCGACCCGTCGGACACCGTGAGCGTGATCTGCCGGTCGAGGGCGACCGTGCCGGTCGGGCTGACCTGGGTCACCGTGCCGGCTGGCTCCTTGCCGGCAACATTCTGGGAGATGACGTTCTGGAAGCCGAGCGCGCGCAGCGCGGACTCGGCATCGCCGGCGGGCTTGCCGATGTAGTCCTTGGCCGCGATGGCCGCCGAGGGGGGCTGGGTCCTCGTCGTGGTGCTCGGCGGCTGCGTGGTGCTGGGCGGCTGCGTGGTCGACGGGGGTGGGGTGCCCGTGCGCGTGGACGTGATGGTGGTGGGGGGCGGCGCCTGCGTCGAGGAGGCCTGCGTCGGCGTGTTCGTGACTGTCCGGGTGACGTCCGGCAGCGGCGCTCCACCGGAGGTGTTGGCGTACTGCCACGCGAAGAACCCGATGGCGGCCAGGGCCACGAGGACGGGGAGCCACCACCAGCCGGCCCCCGAGCGACGTCGGGGCTCCTGCGGCGGCGGTCCGGGCACGAAGACCGGTTCCGGCTCGGGGTGCGGGGGCGTCGCGGTGGGCAGGATCGCGGTCGCCCCCGCCAGCGGTGCCGCCTCGGGCAGGACCACCTGGGTCGCCGACGGGTCCGTGTGTCCGGTGTGGATCACGCCGGTCGCGGCGGGTGCGTCGTGAAGTCCGCTGACCGGCATACCGAGGGAGGCGGCGAGGGAGGCGGCAGAGGTGGGTCGGGCCGCGGGGTCCTTGGCCAGGCAGCTCGCGACGATGCGACGCAGGTCGGTGGGCACGGTCGCAGGCAGGTCCGGCGGCGGGTCGTTGACCTGGGACAGGGCGGTCGCCACGGCCGTTCCAGAGTCGAACGGCTTGCGCCCCGTGAGCATCTCGTGGGCCACGATTCCCAGGGCGTAGATGTCGCTGGCCCCTGTCGCGGCCCGGCCCAGGGCCTGCTCGGGCGAGAGGTAGTGCGGCGTCCCGAGGACCTCCCCCGTGCGGGTGTGCCCGGCGCTGTCGGTGGCCCGGGCGATGCCGAAGTCGGTGAGCTTGACCCGGCCCTCGGGGGTGACGAGGATGTTGGCCGGCTTGACGTCGCGGTGGACGACGCCGGCAGCGTGGGCGGCAGCGAGCGCGAGCGCCGCCTGACCCATGATCGCGCGGGTCCGGGCGGCCGGCACCGGGCCGCGGGCGATGACCTGCGAGAGCGGCTGGCCCTCGACGAGCTCCATGACGAGGTAGGCCGCGCCGTCGTCCTCGCCGTAGTCGTAGACCTGCGCGATGTTGGGGTGCGACAGCGATGCCGTGTGCCGCGCCTCGTCGCGGAAGCGGTCGGCGAAGGTCGAGTCGTCGGAGGCGTTCGGACGCATCACCTTGACCGCGACCTCGCGCCCGAGGACGGCGTCGGTGGCCTTCCACACGTCGCCCATGCCACCCGACGCGATGCGGTCGGTAAGGGTGTAGCGGGACCCAAGGGTCGTGCCCTCGTGGGGGTTCATTGTGTGAGCACCGCTTCCATGACTGCTTTCGCGATCGGGCCGCCGAGTCGGCCACCCGCTGCTTCGCTGCCCGCGTTGCCGCCGTCCTCGACGACGACGGCGACGGCGACCCGCGGGTCGTTCGCCGGGGCGAACGAGGTGAACCAGGCGTGGGGGGGCAGGCCGTTGCCCTGCTGGGCGGTCCCGGTCTTGCCGGCGACCTGGATGCCGTTCATCCTGGCGGGAGTGCCCGTGCCGGTCTCGACCACGGAGACCAGCATCCGGGTCAGGGTCGCCGCGGTGTCGTTCGAGACGGCCACCGCCATCTGCTCCGGCTGGTGCGCGTCGATCGTCTCGAGGCTGGCGCTGAGCACCTGCTGGACGAGGTAGGGGCGCATCACGACCCCGTGGTTGGCAATGGCCGCGCTGACCATGGCCACCTGCAGCGGGGTGACGCGCACGTCGTACTGGCCGATCGCGGACTGAGCCGACTGAGGGGCGTTGAGCTGCGCCGGGACGCTGCTCGGCTCGACCCGGGTCGGGATGCGCAGCGTCTCACCGAAGCCGAACTTGGCCGCCTGGGTGCGCAGCGCGTCCCCTCCGAGCTGGATCCCGAGGTATCCGAAGGCGGTGTTGCACGAGATCTCGAGGGCGTGCTGCAGGGTCGTCATGTTGTTGGCTCCGCACGCCTGGCGGTCGTAGTTCGGCAGGCCGACGTTGGTCTGGGGCAGGTCCATGACGCCCGGCGCGGGGATCTGGGTCTGCTCGTTCACGAGCTTCGACTCGAGCGCGGCCGAGGCGGTGACGATCTTGAAGACCGAGCCGGGCGGGTAGAGGTTGCCGGAGATCGCCCGGTTGACCAGTGGCCGGGTCGGGTCTGCGGAGGTGGTCTCCCACGCCTTGACCACCGCGTTCTGGTCGTGCTGGGACAGCTGGTTGGGGTCGTACTGCGGGTGGGAGACCATCGCGAGGATCGCTCCCGTGCGTGGGTCGAGGGCCACGACCGCGCCGCGCTGGTTGCCGAGGGCCCGGTCGGCGGCCTCCTGCGCCTTGGCGTTGATCGTCAGCTTGAGGCTGGCCCCGGTCTGCTGCCGCCCGGTGAGCAGGTCGGTGATCCGCCGGTAGAACAGGGCGTCGGACGAACCGGAGAGCAGCCCGTCGTCCGATCCCTCCAGGCCGCCCCCGGCGCCGTAGGTGTAGGAGAAGTACCCCGTCACCGCGGCGTAGAGCGCTGCCTGCGGGTAGGTGCGCAGGAAGGCGATCTCGCCATCCTGCGATGGCACCGAGCGGGCGATCGGCTGGTCGCCGACGAGGATGCTCCCGCGATCGCGGGAGTAGTTGTCGAGCAGCGTGCGCCGGTTGTCACTGCGCTCGTTCAGCGACGGGGCCTGGACGAACTGGATCACCGTCGAGGAGAGGAGCAGGGCGGTGAAGAGCAGGGTGACGAGGACGCCGATGCGGCGCACGGGGGCGTTCACGACAGCATCACCACCTCGGTGTTGGCCTGCGGGCGGGCGGGTTCCGGCTGCGGGTCGTCAGGCACCGGCCGGCGGGCCTGGTCCGAGATGCGCAGCAGCACCGCCATCAGCGTCCAGTTCGCGAGCAGCGCCGACCCGCCGAGGGACATGAAGGGGGTCGTGAGCCCGGTGAGCGGGATGACCCGGGTGACGCCGCCGATGACGACGAAGACCTGCAGGGCCACCGAGAAGGACAGGCCCGTCGCGAGCAGCTTGCCGAAGCCGTCGCGCACGCCGAGGGCGGTCCGCAGCCCGCGCTCGACGAAGAGGGCGTAGAGGACGAGCAGCGCGCAGACGCCGAAGAGCCCCAGCTCCTCGCCGAAGCTGGGGAAGATGAAGTCGCTGTTGGCGAAGGCCACCATCCACGGCCGACCCTGACCGAGCCCCTTGCCGAAGAGCCCCCCCGCAGCCATCCCCATCAGGCCCTTGGCGAGCTGGTCTGACTTCGCGATCGAGTCGGCGGCGAAGGGGTCGAGCCAGAGGGCGACCCGCTCCTGGACGTGGCCGAAGAGGCGGAAGGCGAGGTAGGCGCCGCCAGCGAAGAGGAGCAGCCCGATGGCGATCCAACCGACCCGCTCGGTCGCGACGTAGAGCATGGCGACGAAGAGCCCGAAGAAGAGCAGGGACGAGCCGAGGTCCTTCTCGAAGACGAGGACGGCGAGGCTGAGCAGCCACGCGATGAGGATCGGGCCGAGGTCCCGCCCGCGGGGGAACGTGAAGCCGAGGACCTTGCGCCCGGCGAGGGACAGGACGTCGCGGACCTGGACGAGGTAGCCGGCGAAGAAGACGGTCAGGGCGATCTTGGCGATCTCGCCGGGCTGGAAGGACATCGGACCGATCCGGATCCAGATCCGGGAGCCGTAGATCGTCTGGCCGAGGCCGGGCAGCAGCGGCAGGAGGAGCAGGACGAGGCCGATCGCCATCGCCGTGAAGGTCTTGCGGCGCAGCATCCGGTGGTCCTTGAGGACGAAAATCACCACCGCGGCGATGATCACGGACAGGGCCGTCCAGAGCAGCTGTCGGGCCGCGTCGCTGTCCAGCCCCGTGCTGCCCTTCGACAGGTCGATCCGGTGGATCATGACCAGTCCGAAACCGTTGAGGAGCGTGGCGATCGGCAGCAGCAACGGGTCGGCGAAGGAGGCCTTCCACCGCAGGACGAGGTGGAACGCGACGGCGAGCCCGAGCAGGCCTCCGCCGACGGTGACCAGCTGCGCAGGGACGGTCTCCCGGACGCCGAGGTCGACGTTGACCCAGGCCAGCAGGGTGATGCCGACGGCGAGCAGCAGTAGCACCAGCTCGACGTTGCGGCGGGTGCGCGGCACCACGGTCTGCACGGTGGTGATCACGGTGTCCCCACCGCCGGCACGGTCGGAGCGACGGGCACGGTCGACGGGGCCGGCACGGGCGGAGCGACGGGCACGGTCGACGGTGCCGGCACGGGCGGAGCGACGGGCGCGGTCGACGGCGGGGACGGCGTCGGCGACGTGACGGGGACGGAACCGCAGGCGAGCCCGCCCGCGGCCTGCTGACGGCACTCCTCGGCAGCCTGACGCAAGATCGTGACGCGGCCGTCGGCGTCGGCCCGGCCGTCGAGCGGGATCCGGTTGTTGACGAGGTCCTGGTAGAGGGTCGGCAGGTCCGTCACGGAGATCGTCGTGACGGACTCCGGGTGAGACAGCCGCAGCGGGCCGACGTCCTGGGACACGCCACGGAAGATCGCGACGAAACCTCCGTCGGGCCCGACGAAGAACTGTCGCTGCGACCACGTCCACGCGGCGAACCCGGCGCCGACGAGGACGATAAGGGCGACGGCCGGGACGAGCACGCGCCGGCCCCACGTCCGGACCCCGGGCCGGTCCTCGTCGGCCAGGGTGGGGGTCTCCCCCTCCGTGGGGGCGGCCCGGCCGCTGGCCTCGCGGGTGAGGGTGGCGGCCTTCTCGGCCGGGCTGATCGGCAGGCCGCGGGTCCGCTTGCCCGCCCGCTCGTGCACCGCTGCCGCACCGACGATCTGGGGGATGGTCGACGGAGCCCTGGCCGTGTCGAGGTCGATGACCTCGGCGACGAGCACGGTGACGTTGTCCCGGGCGCTGGCCCGCAGGGCCACCTCGATGCACCGGTCGGCCGCGTCCTCGGGGGTCGCCGCCTCGGTGAGGATCTCCTGGATGATGTCGCTGCGGACGAAGTCCGACAGCCCGTCCGAGCAGAGCAGGTAGCGGTCGCCGACCTTGAGCTCGCGCATCGACAGGTCGGGCTCGTCGTCCTCGTGGCCGGTCATGACCCGGGTGACGAGCGAGCGTTGGGGGTGGTCCTCGGCCTCTTCCTGCGTGATCCGCTGCTCGTCGACGAGCTGCTGGACGAAGGAGTGGTCCTTGGTGATCTGGCTGAAGGTGCCGTCCCGCAGGAGATAGGCGCGGGAGTCCCCGATGTGCGCCATCGCGAGCTTGTTGCCGGCCCGCAGCATCGCGATCGTCGTCGAGCCCATCCCGGAGAGGTCGGGGTTGTCCCTCATCGCGGTGCGCAGGCGGGAGTTCGCCTCGCGGATCGAGGTCTCGAGGGCGGGCAGCGCGCTGTCGGCTCCCATGCTCTCCCCGTCGAGGGGGGCGAGCTGCCCGACGATCATCGAGCTGGCGACGTCGCCTGCAGCGTGGCCACCCATCCCGTCCGCGAGGACGAGGAGGTGCGGCCCGGCATACCCGGAGTCCTCGTTTCGCGACTTCGGGCCCAGCCCGAGATCGGTCCGCGCCGCGTAGCGCAGGGCAATGGGCACCGGTCAGCCCCGCAGTTCCAGTGTCGTCCGGCCGATGCGCAGCACGCTCCCGACGCCGACGGGCGCGGTGCCGGACAGCTTGGTGCCCCCCAGGAAGGTGCCGTTGCGCGAGTCGAGGTCCTCGACGAACCAGCCCTCGGGGCGGGAGAAGATCCGGGCGTGCCGGGTGGAGGCGAACTCGTCGTCGAGGACCAGCGTGCACTCGGGGGCACGCCCGATGAGCACGCCCGATCGCCCCAGGGGCAGGGAGGTGCCGGCGAGCTGGCCCTCGGTGACGGTCACGCTCGTCGGCACCCCGCGGCCCTGCCGCGGCCTGGTCGTGGCGGCCGGGGCCGGGGCAGGGGTGAGGCCGGCGGGGGGCCGGGCCGGCTGACGCTCCTGGCGCTCCGCCCTGCGGCCCTGCCGGTCCGGCCGGTCGGTCTTCAGCCGGCGCGAGACCCTGGTGCCGTAGAGGTCACCCCGCAGGACCGTCGCGACGCTGAGGATGAAGACCCAGAGCAGCGCCAGGAGACCAAGCCGGATGAGCGTGAGGGTGAGCTCACTCACGCGGCGTCACCGCTTTCCCGGGCGGAACGTGGCCTGGGTGCGACCCACCGTGACCTGGTCGCCGTCGTCCAGGCGCCGGCTGGTGATGCGCTCACCGTTGACGTAGGTGCCGTTGGTCGAGCCGAGGTCGCGGATCGAGGTGACGAGGTGGGGGCCGTCGTTGGTCACGCGCACCTCACAGTGGCGGCGCGAGATGCCCGGGTCGTCGAGGATGATGTCGACGCCGTCGTCGCGCCCGATCACCGTCAGCGCGCCGATGAGCGGATAGCGCTCGCCGTCGATGGTCAGCCACGGCCGTCGGGCGGGGTTCGTCACCGGGCGATGCGCAGGGGCCTGCTGCAGGTCCGTCTGCGGCTGGGGTTCGGGGCCACGGCTGGGTGCCTGCGTGCTGGGCGCGATGGAGCGGCGGGTCGTCGCGGGACGCACCCGGAAGACCCCGGTCTCGAGGTCCGCGCCCTCGCTGAAGGAGACCTGGACCGGGCCGCCCGGTTGGTAGCGCTGGGAGTCGGCGTGCTCCGAGGCTGCGGCGACGAGCTCCTCGGAGAGGGCGTCCTCGTAGGTCGACAGCCGCTCGAAGTCGGTCGGGCTCAGCTCGATCGTGTAGAGGTTGGGCACCATCGTCCGGCCGTGACCCATGACAGCCGCGCGGTCGTCCATCGCCCGGCGGATCGCGGAGGCGAGTTCCACCGGCTGGACCTCCGCCCGGAATGCCTTGGCGAACGCGCCGTTGACCGCCCGTTCCAGGCCGCGCTCGACCTTGTCGAACAGTCCCACGTGCCCTCCTCGTCGCCTCGACACTCGTTTCATCGTAACCATCACCCTCTCAGAGGAACCTGAGGTCGGGCGCCAGTGGCGGCGCGGCCTGCCGCGGTGGTCGGCTCGGGGACCCCTCCCGTATGCCGGGGGCTCGCCGGTGCCACGGCATACACCTGGCGTCGGGGGACCGGGGAGATCTGTGCGGGGGACGGCCACCAGTGGGTCCCGAGCAGGGAGAACCAGAGACCTGACCCACTCCGCCGGCCCTTGTCGCGGTGTCCTGAGGTTTGGTGATCGGGGCGTCGATGCAGCACACTGGACCCCGCGCGCGAGTGGCGGAATGGCAGACGCGCTGGCTTCAGGTGCCAGTGTCCGAAAGGGCGTGGGGGTTCAAATCCCCCCTCGCGCACAGTGGGGTTCGGCCCCGGTCATCGGGTTCAGCCCATCCGAAGGTCCCCGGCCGGGGTGATCCCAGCCGGGGACTTTCGGTTTCCTCGCAACGGTGCGTCAGCCCGTGGGGCGGGTCCTGCCAGCGGAGGCGAAGGAGGACACGCAGTCGCCCTGGTTCCTGAACGACGGACTCGTGGAGGTCATCCATCCGCCGTCCTTGCACTCGTCCTTGCCCGTGAGGATGATCGCGTGCTCGAAGTCGTAGACGGTCGTGCGGCCCTTGAGGCTCAGGGTCAGGGCGTCCGCGTTGCCGCGGAACGTGCCGGAGGGACCCTTACCGACGTTGACCCCGAACGAGAGGATCGCGGCGTTGGGGTTCGCCCACTGGATCTCGGCCAGTGACACGAAGCTGCTGCCTGCCGTTGGCACGCCCGGGATCAGGCGCGTCGACCACCAGCCGCCGGTGTAGGAGGTGCTGGTGCGACCCAGCGCATCCCAGGTCTGCCAGGTGTCGTTGACGATGGGGTTGTTGCCGTTGGCGGTGGTTCCGTAGGCGTAGACCGGCTCCCACACGAGGGTGGTGTAGCCGCTGCAGCCGGACGGGCTCAGGCCACCGGCGCAGACCTCCATGTTCAGCGCAGGGGCGGCGTTGCCCGGCATCGTGGAGGTGCCCGCCCGGTAGGTCGCATAGCCCACCGCGTCGACGGCGCGCAGCGGCAGCCCGGCCACCGTCCGCGTGGACAGGGTGACCTTGCCGTTGTCGGGGATGGTGAACTCGAAGCTGCCCGACCCTGTTGGCGCGGTCCTCGGTCCGGCGACGAAGGCCCCGCCGCCCGAGTTGACCGTCGTGAGCGTCCAGCTGCTGCCGATGCTGGTCTCGTCGACGGTGACCGTCGTCGCGCCCGCAGCCCATGCGGGCCCGGCCATCCCGGCCATCCCGACAAGCCCCGCCACTGCCGTGGTCAGCAGGGCCCGTCGGGCCCGCTTGTTCGTGCTGCTGCTCATGCTGTTGTTCATGGTTCCCCTTGGCTGGTGCGATCGACGGGCGCGCTGTCGTCGCTCGCCCGCCCGCGCCCCGCTTCCCTGCGGGCCGCCGGTCCATGTCTACAACAGGTTGGATAAGACCGTCAGCCGTTTGGGTAAACGTGTGTATTTCTTACACGCCCGGGCCGGGAGCAGGGTCGGGGCGCCGGCGACCAGGTGGCGTCAAACCCCCCTCGCAGCCGCCGGTGACGGACCACCAACCGCCATGGCTCTGGACGCAACCGTGCCCGATCAGTACCGTCTGGTGACATGACGATGGGGGTCCAGCAGCTCATGCTGGAGGTCGAGCGGATCAGGGACTCCTTCCACGGGGCGGTCTTCTCCATCCCGGATCTGGGCATGGCGCTGGCGGCGACGGCGGCCGAGTGCGTGCTGGTCAACCTGCCGATGGGGACCGGGGCCAGCGGCGAGGGCCTGCGGCGCTTCCTTGCCGAGGACGTCCTGCCTCACCTGCCCGCCGACCTGACCTTTCGCCGGATCTCCCGCACGGTGGACAGGTGGCGGCTCGCGGAGGAGGCCACCGTCGGGTTCACCCACGACCGGGAGCTGCCGTGGCTGCTGCCGGGGGTGGCACCGACCCACCGCCACGTCGAGGTGCTCGCGATCTCTGTCGTCTCCATCCGCCACTCGCGGATCACGTCACATCGCACGCTGTGGGACCACTCCGAACTGTTGGCGCAGCTGCACCTGGACCCATCCGTTACTTCGCGAGCCCCGCGACCAGGTTGATCGTCGTGGCCACGATGATGGCACCGAAGAGGTAGGACAGCAGCGCATGCCGCAAGGCAGTGGCCCGGATGACCTTGTGCGTCAGGTCGGTGTCGGAGACCCGCAAGGGCATCCTGATGGTGAACGCCAGGTAGGCGAAGTCGAGGTAGGTCGGGGGGTCGGGCTCGTTGACGTCGATGCCCCCGTCCTCGTCGACGTAGGAGAGGAGGGCGTACCGCGTGGTGTACACCGTGTGCACGCTGGCCCAGGCCAGGCCGACGAAACCCACACTCAGCAACGCCTGCAGATCCTTCCCGCTCAAGGAACCGCTGGACAGCAGCAGGGCGACTGCCCCCAGACTGGCCACGGCCGCCAGCACGACCAGGGCGTCATCGCCTTGCGCCCAGTGTCCTCCCCCACGGAGTGCGCGGCCGTCGCGCGCGCGCTCATTCGGGCGATGCTCAGCCACGTCCAGGTCAGGAACACGGAAGCCGTCACCATCCAGCCGGCCAGCAGGCCTTAGCGCCAGTCCGCCGTCGCGGTCAAGGCACCTCCGGCCGTGAGGCCGGCCATCCCGGCCGCGGCGAGGCGCACACCGCTTGACGGTCCCTGGCCCCCCCGGTCAGCGGGATGGGGCAGGTCGGGTGCGCCCTCGGGATGCTGCTCGGCTGGTCGCACGTGCGGGACAGTACCGACGGCCGCTGAACGTCGACTGAAGGCCCGTGATCGGGGATGAGGCGCCTGGGGGGCAGTCACGCGTTCACGTCTGGCGGGGGCGGTTTTCTGACAGGTCCCGGCCACCCGGCGAAATCGAGGGCTGAGGCACTCGCCGACCCTCATCAGGGAACGCTCGAGGCGGGAGGTCGCCCCGGGCGCCTCGCATTGGTGAAGCGCCCGGGGCTCGGCGGTGAACACCCCTCAGCAACGTCCACCGCCATGCACGGTCCCTGCCCGGTTGCTCACGGCACCAAACCCCTGGAAGTCGAGCGACAGTAGCGACTGGTTTGCCCCTCACGAGGTCGGGTAGCCACCACTGCACGGGGAGTTCGGCTGGCGTCGACGAGAAGGGCCGGGTCGCAGCGAGGGCGGTGACGTGGCAGGGCAAGCGGGACGTCCGGGTCGAGGATGTGCCGGACCCGAGTCACGGCCAAGTGGGCCGTCCACGGGCTGGTGCGATGTCTGCAGATCGAGGCCCGTCAGACCCCCGGCGTCTGGGTGAGCCTCATCTCCCTGGGTGGGGTCGACACGCCCGTCTACACCCAGGCGGGCACGTATGCCGGTCGACACGGCCGCCCGCCGCCGCCGGTCGACGCGCCGGAGAAGGTGGCGAAGGCGATCGTGCGACGGATCGAGAACCCCGCTCGGGAGACATCGGTCGGGTTGGCGAACGGCCTGACGGTGCTCGGGTTCCGTCTGCTGCCAGGGGTGTTCGACCGTATCGTGACGCCGTTGATGCGCGTCGGTGGCCTCACCCGAGGGCAGGTGGACCCCACTCCGGGCAACGTGTTCGCACCGCAGCCGCCCGGGGAGGCCACCCACGGCACGTGGGGCGGTCACTGGGGACTGTGGCTCGCGGTCACCGCCCTCGTGAGCGCGCACGGTGCGCCCGCGCTGGGACTCGGTCGTCCCGGCCACCACCACGACCGGACGAGGAGACGACGGGGCCATGGCATCACAGCGGGATGAGCGGGGTCGGGCCAGGCTGGCCCGCCACGTGCACGCACCGGCCCCGGCGGTCTGGGCCAGTCTGGCGGACGGGTGGCTCTACGCCAGCTGGGTCGTCGGCGCGTCACGCGTGCGGTCCGTCGATCTCGCGTGGCCGGCCGGATCCAGTACTCGTTCGGCCTGATCCTGCAGGCCAAGGGCTGGCCGCTCGGCGAGGCCCGGGTCGAGCTGCGCATCACCGAGTCTGGGCCGGGGGCGTGCGAGGTGAGCATCGTCGAGGACGCCGTCAAGGGCCCGGGCACCGTGGTGCCACGGCGGGTGCGACAGGGGGCCATTTCGGTCCGCAACCACGAGGCACTGCGTCGCCTCGCGCTGATCGCCGAGGGTCGCCACAAGGAAGACCTCAACGGCCCCCGGGCCGCCGGGCCCCCGAGGTCGCGGCATGGATGAGCCGGCGCCTCGTCACACCCGTCCCGAGGGTGTGGACGACGCAACGATCGAAGCACTGGGAAAGATGTCCGAGGCCATTGAGGTGGTGGAGGACGCCCGCGGTCACCTCTATCGCTTCCACCGAATGTCCGGGATGGCGGACCTCGCCCTGGGAGGGGGCGTGGACCTGCTGCGCCAGGCGGGCCATGCGGGACTGGCCGATCGGGTCAGCGCCGAACTGGTGGGACGCAACGTCATCGAGGGACGCTGGACATTCCAGATCGTCGAGGAGTACGACGACGGGCACTACGCGACGTTCAAGGATTGTGAGGAGGCGGCCCGGACCTCGCTCGTCGGGGGGCGCCGTCATCTCGTCGAGGCCGAGATGAAGGAGGACCGGCGCACCCACGGCCGGCGCCATCACGAGGCCCGCCCCCACGAAGCCCCGGTCGTCGACAACACGGACTGACCCGGGCGTTTGGCCGCCGGGTTGACGGGTAGTTCCTCGATACCGTGTCGAGGGACCGGTTCCGAGCCTTCAGGAGAGCCCATGCCAACGTCCACCGACGCCATCGTCCTGCTGCGCAGCGACCACAAGGAGGTGCGCAAGCTCTTCACCGAGTTCCAGTCCCCGAAGACGACACAGGCGCGCAAGGGGAGCATCGTCGCCAAG
>NZ_JBKJPP010000077.1:0-22510 GCF_046595215.1 Lapillicoccus sp.
CCGCTTCGCGGCACGGTCCAGCGCCTTGGCGACCTCTGGGGTCTCGGTGACCTGGTGGCGAGGGCGGGCGGTAGGCATGACTAGAGTGTGGCACCAATCGTCGAGGTGATACACCGGTGCTCTGTGCGTGGTCCGCTGCGGGGGTGGCCCAGCGGAGAGCCCTCGGCGCGAAGTTCGACACTCTCGGGTGCACCGCTGCAGCGTCTGTGAATTCAGCGGCTCAAGGTGGGGTCGGTCTGAGGTCGCGATGTCAGTCAAGCGGGTGCTACTGCGGCGCGGACGCGCGCTTCATACGGCCGATCGGGACATTGGCGACCCGGTGGGTTCGAGGGTCTGGGATCACCTCCATAACGTCACGAGGCGAAACCGGGCTGACCTGTCTCGCGGCCCGTCCCAGGGGCGTGATCCTGGCGGTGAGTGCGCCAAGGACCCGGCCAGTCCTCGGGTCGCCGGGCACCTCACCCCGAACGGCGCGCCCGATACCACCAGGAACACGCTGCCATCGTCGCCGTCCTTGCCGACCGGGCCCCCACCGCCGCTGAGACCCTCCTCGGACGCCCGTGAACCACCAGCCCAAGACAGTGCCCAAGGTCGCAGACACCAGCCCACCTCGCCGATCTGCGGGTCCATCGAGATAGCCGTCGTGTTTGTCAAGATCAGATCTTGGTGGTCGGGCAGGCCCGGGTCAGGCAGGTCCGGGTCAGCAGGTCGGGCGCTCACGTCCCGTGCCACGGCGACGATGGGGACCCAGCCGGCTACGCCCCAGCGCAGGCCCGGCTGTGGGATCCGGCCGCTGGCCACGACTCCGAGCCGGCCGCCCTTCAATCCGGTGACGGCCAGCAGGACCGCCGGTGACCACGCCACGGACACAAACACGGAGATGACGACGGCGGCCACCAGCCGGACGATCAACCAAAGCACGCCCTTGAGCGCGGTCAGTCGCTGGGTGGAGTCGTCGATGAACAGGCTGACCGCGGCCAGCATCATGATCGCGAGCCCGGCGACGAAGAAGCCGCCACACAGCGACCGCGAGCGCACCCCACCTACCTCGAGCAGCACTGGTGGATGCCACCACCGGCGGCACCGGCGCTGGACGCTAGAGTCCCCGCCATGGACAAAGTCGTCGCCAGCGCTGCCCAGGCCATCGAGGGGATCTCCGACGGGGCCAGCCTCGCGGTGGGCGGGTTCGGCCTGTGTGGCATTCCCGCCGTGCTCATCGCGGCGATCCACGACGCCGGCGTCACCGACCTCGAGGCGATCTCCAACAACTGCGGCGTCGACGACTGGGGTCTCGGGATCCTGTTGAGGGACAAGCGGATCCGTCGGATGGTCTCGTCCTACGTCGGGGAGAACAAGGAGTTCGCGCGGCAGTACCTCGCCGGTGAGCTCGAGGTCGAGCTGACCCCTCAGGGGACGCTGGCGGAGCGGTTGCGGGCCGGCGGGTCGGGCATCCCGGCCTTCTTCACGGCCACCGGGGTCGGCACCCAGATCGCCGAGGGCGGCCTGCCGTGGCGGTATGCCGCGGACGGCACCATCGCGCTGTCGTCACCGCCGAAGGAGACCCGGCAGGTCGAGTGGCTGGGCGAGATGCGCACGTTCGTCCTCGAGGAGGCCATCGTCGCCGACTACGCACTGGTCCGGGCCTGGAAGGGCGATCGGCACGGCAACCTCGTCTTCAACCAGTCCGCCCGCAACTTCAACCCCCTCGCGGCGATGGCCGGCCGGGTCACGATCGCCGAGGTCGAGGAGCTCCTCGAGCCCGGCGAGCTCGACCCCGACCAGATCCACCTGCCCGGAATCTACGTCCAGCGGGTCCTGCCCCTGACGCCCGAGCAGGCCGCCGACAAGCGGATCGAACGCCGCACGGTCAGCCCCGCGGCGACCCCAGCCACCGAGCAGACCATCGATCGGCCGACCGAGCAGAAGGGGGCCTGAGCCATGGCCCGCACCCGTGAGCAGATGGCGGCCCGCGCCGCCCGCGAGCTGTCCGACGGCGCCTACGTCAACCTCGGCATCGGCCTGCCGACACTGGTGCCCAACTACGTCCCCGACGACGTCGAAATCGTCCTCCAGTCGGAGAACGGCATCCTCGGCATCGGACCCTATCCCGTTGCGGGAGAAGAGGACCCGGACCTCATCAACGCCGGCAAGGAGACCGTGACCCTGCGCCGCGGGGCGTCGTTCTTCGACTCGGCCACGTCCTTCGGGATGATCCGCGGCGGCAAGGTCGACGCCGCCATCCTCGGCGCGATGCAGGTCTCCGTGGCGGGGGACATCGCCAACTGGATGATCCCCGGCAAGATGGTCAAGGGGATGGGCGGCGCGATGGACCTCGTCCACGGCGCCAAGAAGGTCATCGTCCTGATGGAGCACGCGGCCAGGGACGGCTCCTACAAGATCGTCAACGAGTGCTCCCTGCCGTTGACCGGCAAGGGCGTCGTCCAGCGGATCATCACCGACCTCGCCGTCATCGACGTCACCCCCGACGGACTCGTCCTGCGCGAGCTCGCCGAGGGTGTCACCCAGGACGAGGTCCGCGACAAGACCGAGCCCGAGCTGATCATCGACCTCGGCTGAGATCGAGCGTCACGGCCTCGGCGGCCAGCCGGGCGGACTGGTCACCGTGCGGGTCACGGGCGATGACCACCGACCCGTCCAGCGCCCACGCCGCGAGGGCGTCGCGCAGCACCCGCTCGAGCGACCCAGCGAGGGACACCCGCGGACCCGGCCCCCAGTCGCGCCGCGGCACGACGTCGCCGTATGCCGTCTGCTCACCGCCGGTGCCGAGGCGCAGGGCGGTGGCGTCCCCGGCCGCCTGGTCCCACACGTCGAGGACGTCGCCGTAGCCCGCCAGCTGGTCGGCCTCGTCGAACGCGCCGGGCGGGCTGTCCGGACGCGACCGGGCCAGCATGGGCAGGCTGACCAGGACGACCCGGCCGGCGGACCTCGCCGCGAGCTGCGGGTCGTCGGTGACGAGCAGGTCGACCCGGGCGGCCAGCTCCGTCGCCGACGCCTGCGGGCCGGGGAGCACGACCGTGGCGCCGACGGACCACGAGGCCAGGGCCCAGTAGACGGCCCGCCAGTGCACCGGGAGCACGATGGTGACCTCCACGCCGGGGCCCACGTCAAGCTCCTCCTGCAGTGCGTTGCCGGCCTTGTTGACCCAGTTGCCGAGCACCTTCGCGGAGAGCTCGATCCGCTCGCCGCGGGTGGGTCCCTCGGCGTCGTCGTAGAACGTCAGCCGTGGACGGGTCGCGTCCGAGCGCAGGATGCTCGCGAGGACCTCGGCGGGGGTGGGCACGGGTTCACAGTAGGCCCCCCCACCCAGCAGCGCCTGGCGCGCCCGACCGGGCGCGGACCCGTCGCGCGGGTAGGCTCACCGCCATGCTCGAGCCTGCCCGGGACGACCTGCAGTCGGCGTTCCTCAAGGTCGCTGTGGTCGGTCCCACCCACCCCTACAAGGGCGGCATCGCCCTCCACACGACGGCGCTGGCGCACAACCTCCAGCGGGCCGGCCACGACGTGACCCTCGTCTCCTGGTCGCACCTGCTCCCGCCGGCGCTCTACGACGGCGACGTGCACGTGCCCGGCGGGGTCCCCGAGTCCGAGCCGTTCCCCCGGACGGTCCGGGCCCTGAGCTGGGCCCGCCCGGACACGTGGGTCCGCACCGGTCGACGCCTGCGGGCCTTCGACGCGATCGTGCTCGTCCACGTCATCCCCGCCGTCGTCCCCGCCCACCTCGCCCTGCTGCGCGGCGCAGGCACCGGCCGACCCGACGCCGGGGGAGCCCGGCCCGGCGCTCCCCGCAGCGTGCTGGTCTGCCACAACGTCCTGCCCCACGAGCCGCACCTGGGCGACCGGGAGCTGGTCAGCTCCATGTTCCGACGGGTCGACGCCGTCCTCGTGCACAGCGCCGAGCAGGCCCGGATCGCCCACGACCTCGGAGCCGACCGGGTGTCCGTCGCCGACCTGCCGCCGCACCTGCCCGGTGGCGGGTCGGTCGAGCGGCCGGCGCACCACGGCCCGGCCCGGCTGCTCGCCCTCGGGCTGGTCCGGGAGTACAAGGGCGTCGACCTTCTCCTCGAGGCCCTGCGGGAGGTGCCCGAGGTGCGCCTGACCATCGCCGGCGAGATGCTCGGCGAGCACGCCCAGCGGATCCGCGGCCTGGCTGCCGACCCCGCGCTCGCCGGTCGTGTCGTCATCCGTGACGAGTACGTCCCGGCCGAGGCGCTGGCCGACCTCCTGGCCGAGCACGACGTGCTGACGCTGACCTATCGGCACTCGACCGCGTCGCAGAACGTCCTGCTGGGCCACGTCCACGGCCTGCCCGTCCTCGCCTCCGACGTCGGCGTCTTCGGCCAGCAGGTCCGCGACGGGGTCGACGGCATCCTTGTGCCTCCCGGGGACGGGCGGGCTCTGGCCGGGGCGCTGCGCCGGCTCACCGATCCCGAGCTGCTGGCGCGGCTGCGCGCCGGCGTGGACCGGCCGGACCTGTCCGCACCCTGGGCGTCCTACGTCGGTGCTGTGGAGGCGCTCGCGTCGCCGGACGCCGCCGGCGCCGAGGAACCGGACCTCGAGGCGGCCGACCCCGAGATCCCGGACGACAAGACGGCGGCCCCGCTCCGGCCCACCCTGCTGGCCCGGGGCCGTGCTGCTGCCGCCGCCGTGCGCACCCTGCGACGTCCCCTCGTGGAGCTGACGCGGGCCGACCTGCCGGACTGGCTGATGCCGAGCGACGTCCTCGGAGATGCCGCTGGCGCGGACGAGGCCGCGGCGACCGCCCGGTCGTTGAAGCTGCCGCGCCCGGGTGACGACACGGCGGCGTGGGCGGCACTCGGCGCCCTGGCCGCGATCGTCCGCGTCGGCGACGACGGCCGGCGCCACACCGTCATCGTCGACGAGTCCGGGGCCCGTTCGCCGCTGTCGCGCTGGGCGCGGGCCGTCGGCTTCGCCCCCGTAGACCTCGGCCTGACGAGGCCGCGCGCCTCGGTGGCCGCCCTCGAGGTCGACCCGGGAGCCCTCGACGTCATCGCCCGGGTCCACCCCGGCGGGTGCGACGCCGACGACGTCGACGAGACGCTCGGCCAGGCGTCCTGGGCGCTGCGCTCCGGTGGCCTGCTCATCCTCACCGTCCCGCTCGGGCCGGCCGGCGCTGATGGCGCCGTCGGACCCGCCGACGTCCGGGGCATCACCGCCCGCGCCCACGACCTCGGGTTCGTCCTCGTCGGGGACCTCGACGGTGACGTCAACGCCCGGATGATGCGGGCGAGCGCGAGTGCCACGGCGAGTGACACGGCATACGGGCTCGTGCGTCTGACGCTGAGGCGTCGGTGAGGTCGTCCCGTGCGTGGCTTCTCACGGTGGTGCGCGTCGTCGTCGCCCTGCTCGTCCTCGCTGTGGTGGTCTGGGGCGTGGCGCGCAGCTGGCCCGAGATCTCCGTGGACCTGCGACGGGTCGACGCGGCGACGCTCGCGCTCTCGACCCTGTTCGCCGCGGTGGGCACCTGGCTGACGCTGCTCGGCTGGCGGGTCCTGCTGGCCGACCTCGGCTCGCCGCTTCACCTCGCGCCCGCCGCAGGGGTCTTCTTCGTCGGACAGCTCGGGAAGTACCTGCCCGGCTCGGTGTGGAGCGTCCTTGCCCAGGCCGACATGGCCGCCCGCCTGCACGTGCCTCGGCGCCGGACCGGTGTCGTCGGGCTGGTGGCGATCGGGCTCTCGGTGCTCACGGGGATCCTCGTCGGCCTGCCGGCCGTCCCGCACCTGCTGCGGTCGTCGTCGGGCGGCGGCTGGCTGCTCCTCGCGCTCCCGGCCATCGCCGTCGTGTGCTGGCCGCCACTGCTCAACCGGCTCATCGCCCTGGGGCTGCGGATGCTGCGGCGCGAGCCCCTCGAGCACGATCTGTCCACCCGGGCCGTCCTGGTGACCGTGGCGCTGTTTGTCCTCGCCTGGCTCTGCTTCGGCGCGCACACCCTCGTCCTGGCCCGCACCATTGCCGGGCCCGGGGCGCCGGGCCTGACGGTGGCCGCGCTGACGGGCTACGCCCTGGCCGGCTCACTCGGCATGCTCACCGTGGTCCTGCCCGCCGGCCTCGGCGCCCGAGAAGGGATCATGACCCTCGTCCTCGCCTCGGCCATGCCCGTCTCGGCCGGCACCGCCGTCGCCATCGTGTCGCGGTTCGTCATCACCGTCGTCGACGTGCTTGCCGCGGGCGCCGGGTGGGCCTACGCCCGACGACACCACCTCACGGCCTCCGGCGCCGCCGGGCTCGAGCAGAGCGACGCCGACCAGCGGCCGTAGGATCCGGGGAAGCGACGCGGATCAGCTGGCCCCGGCCTCCGGGGCGTCGGTCTTGGGATAGGCGTTGACGAACGACATCACCGTCTCGCCGGAGAGGTCACCACACAGCTGCCGGTGGCCGCTCTGCGTGGCATTGGCGCCGCCCGCGCCGCCGGTTGCGGACCAGTGCGACAGGGCGTACTTCTTGCCCGCGGGAAAGGCGCCGTAGCCGTCGTTCCAGGGGGCGACGATGAACTTGCCGGCCGACGCGTCGAGTTTGCTGCCGACCTCTGCCAGCTTCTGAAGCTGGTCGGCCTTGGCTGCGCCCTCGCTCTTGAGATACCACAGCACCGTGTAGCCGTGCTCGAGGTTGTGCACCAGCGCCTCGACCGGCGGGCTGTCCTGGGTCGTGTAGAAGCTGCGGCTTCCGACGGCCGGGGTTGCGAAGTGCGACCCGCTGCTCGGCGGGATCGTGGTGTAGTCGACCTTCTTGAGGTCGGGCTTGCTGGTGCCCGGACCGACGTGATCGCTGCTGCCCGCCGCCGGGTCGGTGGTCGGGGGGTCACACGACGCAGCGGCGCTCGGGACGCCGATCGCCATGATCAGGGTGGAGGGCTTGTTGGTCTCGGCCGTCCGCTGGCCGTCGATGACGCCGTAGGTGATCACCCCGGCGAGGAGGACGACGAGGGCGGTGCACCCGGCGATGATCATCAGCACCGTGCGGCGCTCGCGGCTCTTCTGCTGACGCTTGAGGTCGGCGAGGAGCTCTTGCCGGTCGGTGCGGCCAGTGGCCTTCGGGGGCGTCGTGTGCCTGGCCACGGTGTCCTTCGGGTAGGAGCGGACGGAAGTCGTTGGAGAACGAACCGCCCCAAGTGTAGGTTCCGGCCGGGCCCCACGGGCTCACGTTGTGCGCAGCCGTTCCCCGGGGGGGCGGGTCAGCTCTTCCAGCAGCTCGAGCACGTGGCGGTAGGGCTCTCCCGTGGCCCGGGTCATGCCCAGCTCGCACGTCCGGTTGCACGAGGCGTGCGCGGTGGCGTCCATGGCGGCGACCTCGGCGGCCTGCACGAGGGTGGCTGACGCGGTGAGCTCCGGGTGGAGCATCCCGCGATCCCCCGCGAACGCGCAGCAGCCCCAGCTCACCGGCACCTCGACGCGCTCGGCCACCTCGCGGGCGAGCGTCGACAGGTCCCCGTTCAGGCCCATCCGGGTGGACGAGCAGGTGGGGTGCAGGGCGAGCGAGTCGAGCCGGGTGTGCTCGGGCAGGTGGGGCAGGACGTGCGAGACCGTGAACTCGACCGCATCGAGCACCGTCATCGGCCGGTCGCTCGGATCCGACTCGAGCGTGTGCCGCAGACCCTCCGTGCATGACGAGGCGTCGCACACGATCGGCAGTCGGCCGTCGCGGGTCGCCACGCGCAGGGCAGCCAGCGTCCGGCGGTGCATCGTGGCCTCACCGGCGGCGAGGCCCTTGGACGACCACGGCGTGCCGCAGCACAGCCCGTCGATCGCCGGCGGCACGACCAGTGTGATTCCGGCGCGTTCGCAGAGCCGCTCGAAGCTGGCCTGGACGCCGGGCGAGGAGTCGACGGCCGGTCCGAACATCGCCCCGACGCAGGCGGGGAAGGAGACCGCCTGCGGCGCACCGCTCGGCGCGGGGCGCTTCCGGGCGCCGCCGCCGCCCGGGAGCTCCGCCGAGTACAGCGGCACGATGTCCGCACCGAAGACGGTGCGCGCGAGCCGGTCCGGGGCGAGCAGGAGGCCGGTCGGGACCGTGTGGGCCACGTCCAGGGCCGCACCGGCGCCCCGGGTGACGCCACCCCAGTGCTTCGCGGCGCTGCCCCAGACCCCGTTGACCACCGGTCCCGCGTCGCGTCGGCGCAGCCGCTTGACGAGGGTCCCGGTGTTGATGTTGACGGGGCAGGCCGTCTGGCACATGCCGTCGACCGCGCAGGTCTGGACCGCGTCGTAGTCGTAGTCCTGCTCGAGCTCGGCGACGAGGGCGTGGTCACCATCGACCCTGGCCTGTTCGATCGCGCGCAGCGTGACGATCCGCTGGCGCGGCGTGAGGGTGAGGTTCCGGCTGGGGCAGACCGGCTCGCAGTAGCCGCACGAGACGCACCGGTCCACCTCCTCGGCCACCGGCAGCGCCGTCTTGATGTGGCGCAGGTGCGCCTGCGGGTCGTCGTCCATGATCACGCCGGGATTGAGCATGCCGGCGGGGTCGAAGAGCACCTTCACCTGGCGCATGACGTCGTAGAGCTCGTCGCCGTACTGACGGCGCACGTAGGGAGCCATCACGCGGCCCGTCCCGTGCTCGGCCTTCAGGGAGCCGCCCTCGTCGAGGACCACGCCCACCATGTCCTCGGTGAACGCGCTGTATCGATCCAGCTCGGCCTTGGTGCTGAAGCCGTCGGTGAGCATGAAGTGGATGTTGCCGTCCTTGGCGTGCCCGAAGATGACGCTGTTGCGGTAGTCGTACCTTTCGAAGAGGGTGGTCAGCGCGATGCAGGTGCGGCCGAGCGACGGCACCGGGACGACGACGTCCTCGAGCAGTGCGGTGGTGCCCTGGCGACGGGCCCCGGCGACGGCGGCATACAGGCCCTTGCGCAGGTGCCACAGCCGGGCGCGCGCGGCGGGGTCGGTGCTGAAGCCCGCTGGAGCGCGCAGGGGCAGGCGCTCCACGAGGTCGAGGCCGACGCGTTGCCGCTCGCCAAGCTGATCCGGGCTGTCGGCGTGGTATTCAACGAGAAGGGCGGCGTGGTCCCGGACGGCGAGGTCGAGGATGACCTGGGGGGTCCCCTTGAGGGACTGGCCCACCTCGAGGGACAGTGCATCCATCAGCTCGAGGGTGGCGGCCCCCGTCTCGACGAGGGCGGGCAGGGCGGTGTTGGCGGCCTCCAGGTCGTCGAAGACGAGCAGTCCGGTCGTCACGTGGGGGAGCACCGGGATGGTCCGGAAGACGCACTCGGCGACGAATCCGAGGGTCCCCTCGCTGCCCACGATGAGGTGGGCGAGGATGTCGGCCGGCTGGTCGAAGTCCAGCAGGGAGTTGACGCCGTAGCCCATCGTGTTCTTCATCGAGAACTGGCGCGAGATGGTCGCCACCGACTCGGGGTTGCCGCGCACCCGTCGGGACAGCCGGAGCAGGCCCTCGTGCAGCTCGGGCTCGAGGGTCCGCAGGCGCTCGTCGGCGTCGGGCGCCCCGGTGTCGACCACCGTGCCGCTGGGCAGCACGACGGTGAGGGACTGCAGCGTCTGGTAGGTGTTGTCGACGGTGCCGCAGGCCATGCCGGACGAGTTGTTGGCTACCACCCCGCCGATGGTGCAGGCACTCTCGCTGGCCGGATCCGGTCCGAACTTGCGGCCGTAGGGAGCGAGCCGCGTGTTCAGGGCTCGCACGGTGACGCCGGGCTGGACCCGGACGCGGTCCCCGCCGTCGAGCACCTCGATGCCCGTGAAGCTGCGGCGGACGTCGACGAGCACGCCGTCGGTGACGCCCTGGCCGCTCAGACTGGTCCCGCCCGACCGGAAGGTCAGGGGCACTCCCTGGGCGGCGCTGGCGCGCAGGAGCCGACCCACCTCGTCGGCGTCGCCCGCGATCACCACGGCCTGCGGGATCAGGAGGAAGTGCGAGGCGTCGTGGGCGTTGGCATGCAGGTCGAGGGCGCGGGTGCGCACGCGCGTCGGGTCCGCCACCGCCGCGCGGAGCGCGTCGAGCAGGCCGACTGCAGGGATGTGGGGCTCGGGCACGCGGTCTCCCTACGCGGTCTCTGTCAGGTCTCTGTCACGTCGTGGTGCCAGCGCCTCCCAGCATCTCACGCGTGCGAGTGGTCGCTCCCGTGGGCGGTCGCCGTCGGTGGGCCTTGTCAGACTGGGGCGGTGACCCCCGACACCGACGCCGCCGTGGGCCGGTCCTGGCGCTCGCAGAGACCGGTGGCCCTCGGGGCGATCACCGCGACCTTCCGTCGGGGATCCGGGGACCCGACCTTCCGTCGCGCCCCGGACGGAGCCGTGGTCCGGGCCGTCCGCACGCCCGCCGGGCCGGCGTCCCTCGAGCTGCGCGTGGCCGCCCCGGACGCGACGGTCGAGGCGAGGGCCTGGGGGCAGGGGGCGCAGTGGGCCCTCGAGCACGTGCCCGACCTGCTCGGCGGGGCCGACGACGACGAGGGCTTCGTCGCTCACCACCCGCTCGTCGCGGAGGCGGCGCGCCGCTTCTGCGGGTGGCGCGTCCCCCGCAGCGGACTCGTCCTCGACGCCCTCGTGCCGGCGATCATCGAGCAGAAGGTCACCGGACAGGAAGCGTTCGCCGGCTACCGCCGGCTCGTGGGGCGGTTCGGGGACCCGGCACCCGGGCCGTATGCCGCGCTGGGGCTCCGGTTGCCGCCCACCGCGGCGGGCTGGGCGGCGATCCCGTCCTGGGAGTTCCTCCAGGCCTCGGTCGACTCGGCGCGCTCCACGGCGCTGGTCCGGGCGGCGCGGGCCGCGGGACGGCTCGAGCAGGGCGTGGACCTCACGCCGGCCCGGGCCCGGCTCCGGATGCAGGCGGTGCCGGGGGTCGGGGTGTGGACCAGCGCCGAGGTGGCCCAGCGTGCTCTCGGGGACGCCGATGCGGTCAGCTACGGCGACTACCACGTCGCCAGGAACATCGGCTGGGCGCTGACGGGCCAGGAGGTCGACGACGACGGCCTGGCGGAGCTGCTGGAGCCGTATGCCGGGCACCGTTACCGCGTCCAGCGACTCCTCGAGCTCGCCGGGGCGAGGCGTCCGCGTCACGGCGCCCGGATGGCGCCGCGCACCCACCTCCCGCGCTGAGGTCACGGGCGCGCGCGTGAAGGCGGCTGCGTCCGGCATCCCGGTCGCTCCAGCCGCCGACGTGCCGGACGCAGCCAGGCGCAAGAGCCAGCCGCAAGAACCGGACGTGACCGCAGCGGTCAGGCGCGGGGGGCCACCGTGATCGTCACCGAGGTCGGGGTGCGCTCGGCGAGGCAGGCGTCGACCCACTCGCCCCACAGGGCGACGACGATCCGGGCCGCGGCGATCCCGCGGTCGACGGCGTCCTCGGCGGTGACGACCACCTGCTCGACGCCGACGTCGACGCCCACCCCGGGCAGGTCGTGGATGGCGGTCGCGACTCCGCGCCCGACCCGGACGGCGAGGGGTTCGGGCTCGCTGGACGCGATGCCGACGCGCTCCGCCAGCTCGCTCCCGGGCTCGACGCCCAGTGCCGCGCGGACCGCCTCCGCGCGCCCGAGGCCGAACCAGTCACCCGGGCCGGTCCGCACGAGGTCTCGCGCGCCCGGCATCCCGGGATGCGCCTCGACGACGTTGTCGCCCAGCCCCCGGACGTGCGCGACGGGCACGGCGTCGGCCTTGCCCTTGACGAGGTCCCCAGCAGCCGCGACCTCGTCGGCCACGGCCCGGGCGGTCACCTCCAGGGCGCGTCCGTCGGCATCGACGCCGCCGCGCAGGTCGTTCACCACCTCGATGCCGAAGGCGCCCAGCGCGAAGTCGGTCTGCCCCGTCCGCCAGGGACGTCCGGCCGTGTCACTGAGGACGATTCCCAGCCGCGTGACCGAGGACGCGCGGCACAGACGGGTGTGGAGCTGGCGGCACACCCCGTCCGGGTCGTGCGGCAGGAGCAGGAGGTGGTCCGCGCCGCCGGTGTTCGAGGCGTCGACGCCAGCCGCCGCCATGACCGGCCCGCCCCTGGCCTTGACGACACGGGTGACCCGGCCTCCCGTGGTCCGCTCGGCAAGGACCCAGTCGCTCTCGGCGGTGATGACCGCCTGCCGGTCGCTCGACGGCGCGGTCAGCCCCAGGGCCTTCGACGCGATCTTGCTCGAGACGACGAGGACGTCGCCGTCCTCGAGGGTGAGGCCCGACGCCGCGAGGGCGGTGGTGATGAGCGCGGCGAGGTCGTCGCCGGCATGGACCTCCGGCATGCCGACCAGCGGGGTCAGCGTCAGGGTCACCCGCGACTCCCCACGAGCTTGCGGCCGAGGTCGACCGCAGCGCCGGCGATGTCGGCGGCGGTGTCCGTGCCGGTCATCAGCAGGGGTCGCGCCTCGACGGTGAGGCGCCCCGAGGAGCGGAACCCGCCGTCCTCCTCGGCGACGAGCCACCCGTCGAGGAAGTCGGCATAGAGGCCCGCGACGGCGCGCGTGCTCGACTCGACGCCGATCGCCGCGAGACAGACGTCGGCGTGGCCGCGCACGGGCAGCCCGGAGATCAGCGGCGAGACCCCGACGACCGGCGCGCGCGTCCCTCGCAGGGCGTCCCGCACCCCGGGGACGCCGAGGATGATGCCGATGGACACGACGGGGTTGCTCGGGGGCAGCAGGACGAGGTCGGCCCCGCGGATCGCGTCGAGCACGCCGGGGGCGGGGGTGGCCCGGTCCATCCCGGCGACGACGAAGCGCTGGGCGGGCACCGCGGCCCGCAGCCGCACCCACCACTCCTGGAAGTGGACGGCCCGCTGCCCGGCCTCGTCCTCGATGACGACGTGGGTCTCGACCGGGGTGTCGGTCATCGGCAGGAGGGTGACGCCCCGGTCGGGCAGGCCCCAGCGCCGCGCCAGGCGCGCGGTCACCTCCGAGAGGGTCACCCCCTGGCCCAGCCACATCGAGCGGGCCACGTGGGTGCCGAAGTCCTTGTCGCCGAGGCCGAACCACTGGGGCTCGATCCCGTATGCCGCGAGCTCACCCTGGAGGGAGTGCGTCTCGTCCTCGCGCCCCCAGCCCTGGCTCTCGTTGATGCCGCCGCCGAGGGTGTAGAGCACCGTGTCGAGGTCGGGGGAGACACGCAGCCCGAAGAGGGTGATGTCGTCGCCGGTGTTGCCGATGACGGTGACCGTGGACCCGGTCAGCTCCGGGGTGCGGGCGAGGTGGGCGAGCAGACCGCGCAGGAAGCGCGCTCCGCCGACCCCTCCGGCCAGGGCGGTGATGTGCATGACGTGAGTCTGGCAGCAGCGCCGCTCGCCCTCGTCCCGTCGCCCGGGGCCGCGTCGCGACCGGGGCGGGCCGGGTGCCGGACGTGTCCCGATTTGTCGCTCAGGGCTCGAATCCGTGCCAAGACTTGGCAAATATCACTGTTCGGCTTGACTTATGACCAATGACACGCGTGTAATTTCATTGTTGTCCTTCCGTGAGGCGTTCACGGGTCCTGGGGCAACATGCGCTAACAGGGTCGAGGAGGGCGCTATGCAGGAGCTACAGCTGATCACGCTGGACGAGGGGACCGAGGAGGAGCTGTCGTGGCAGGAGCGTTCGCTCTGCGCCCAGACGGATCCCGAGGCCTTCTTCCCGGAGAAGGGCGGGTCCACCCGCGAGGCCAAGAAGGTCTGCGTCGGGTGCGAGGTGCGCTCGGAGTGCCTGGAGTACGCGCTCGAGAACGACGAGCGGTTCGGCATCTGGGGCGGCCTGTCGGAGCGCGAGCGCCGCAAGCTGAAGAAGCGGGCGGTCTAGTCGCCGTCGGCGACCCTCCCACCCTGTGACGACCACCACCTCGTGACGACCACCGTCCCCTCGCCGCCTCCAGCCGTGTCCGCACCGGCCGCCGAGCCACTCGCCGCACCGCGGGTGTGCGCGATCCTCGTCGTCCACGACGGCGCACCCTGGATCCCGCCGAACCTCGCCGCCCTGGCTGCCCAGACCCGGCTGCCGGACCGGCTCGTAGTCATCGACCTCGCCTCCTCGGACGCGTCGCTCGAGCTCGTGCGTGCCCAGGCGGCGCTGCACCGCGCCATCGAGGACGTCGTGGTCGTCGCGGCCTCACGACGAGTCCCGTTCGGTGAGGCGGTGGCCCAGGCGCTGGCCGAGGCCGGCCCGGCCGACGTTGCTCCACAGCACGAGTGGCTCTGGCTGCTCCACGACGACAGCGCAGCCGACCCGACCACCCTGGGGCGCCTCCTCGAGGCCGTCCGGCGCTCGCCGTCGGTCGGGGTGGCCGGGCCCAAGGTCGTCCAGTGGGAGGACCCGCGACGGCTCGTGGAGATGGGCCACCAGCTGACCCGGTCCGGGCGGCGGATCGACGCGCCGGGATTCGGGGAGCCCGACCAGGGCCAGTACGACACCCGCAGCGACGTCCTCGCCGTCGGCACGACCGGCATGCTCGTGCGCCGTGACGTCTTCGACGACGTCCACGGATTCGACACGTCCTTCGAGCAGTTCGGCTCGGACCTCGACTTCGGCTGGCGTGCCCAGCTCGCCGGACACCGCGTCATCGTCGTCCCGGGCGCGCGGATGCGCGAGGCGTCCGCGTCCCGGGCCGGCGAGCGGGCCGGCGGCCCCGACCCGGCCGGTGCGCGCCGCGCCCAGCGACGGGCGGCCCGACGGGTCGCCCTGACCCGGTGCGCGCCGTGGAGCGCGCCGTTCCTGGCGCTCTGGATCGCCGTCAGCGCCGTCCTGGGCGCGGTCGTGCTGCTCGTGCTCAAGCGGCCCCGGCACGCCTGGGCCGAGCTCGCCGACCTCGGGGCCCTCGTCCACCCGCTCAGCTCGCTCCGGTCGCGATGGCGTTTCCGCGGCACCAAGCGGTTGCGGCGTGCCCACCTCTCGTCCCTGTTCGTCTCCCCCGGTGCGGCCGTCGCACACACCTGGGACCGGATCCAGGAGGCCCTGACGCCGCAGCGCTCCACCCGGAGCGGCGCCGCGACCGTCTCTCACGCCACCGAGAGCGGACCGGTCGCCGAGGAGGCCGAGGACCTCACCGCCTTGGCGACCTCGCTGCCGCAACGCCTGGCCACCCACCCCGGCACGCTGGCCGTGCTCGCCTGCGCGGCCCTGGCTGCCCTCACCTTCCGCGGCGCCCTGCAGACGGGCCTGCTCGACGCCCGTGGAGCGGGGCTGGCCGGCGGTGAGCTCCAGGCGGTCGCCACCGACTCCGCGGGCCTGTGGCACCTCTTCCGGGACGCGTGGCACGGGTCGGGATTCGGCACCTCGCTCGAGGTCGGTCCCCAGGTGGGAGTGCTCGCAGCCCTGACGTGGCTGGCCGAGCGCCTGCCCTACGTCGCCGACGGCCGGTCGTCGGCGTCCGTGACCATGGCCTGGCTGATGCTCCTCGCCATGCCGCTCTCGGCCGCCACGGCATACCTCGCCGCTCGGGTTGCGACGACCGCCCGCTGGCCGCGGGCCTTCGCGGCGCTGGCCTGGGGAGGCAGCGGCGTCCTCGCGGCAGCCCTGGGGGAGGGGCGTCTGCCCGTCGTCGTCGCGCACATCCTCCTCCCGCTCGTCGTCGCCGGGTTCGCCGCGGCGGCCACGCGCAGCAGCTCCTTCACGACGACCTTCGCGACGGCGCTTGCGGCGGGCATCGTGGCAGCGTTCGTGCCCGTCCTGCTGGTGGTCGCGCTCGGCGCGGCCCTCGTCCTGCTCGTGGTCGGTCCGGGGGTGGCCGGCCGGGCGCGCGCCCTGGTCCTCGGCCTCGTGCCCACCGCGTTGCTCGGGCCATGGGTGCTGCGCTTCGCCCTCGACCCGCGGCTGCTCCTGTCCGGCGGTGGCCTGCTCGACGTCAACGAGGCGTCGACCCCGACGTGGCAGCTCGCCCTCGGGCAGCCGAACGGCGGTGCGCGGGTGCTCGCCCTGCTCTTCGTGCCAGTGCTCGCCGCTGCCGCCGTCGCCCTTGCTCGTCAGAGTGGCGCCCGCGGCCGGTCCGGGGCGTTGACCGGCCTCGCCCTTCTTGCCCTCCTCGGGCTGGGGTTGGCACTCGGTGCCCCGCGAGTCGCCGTCGGCCAAGTGGTCTCCGACACCGGAGCGCCCACGGTGGCCACCTTGTGGACGGGGGTGGGTCTGGAGCTCTACGTCGTCGCCCTTCTCGCCATCGTCCTCACCGGCTGGCACGGCGTGCGCCGGCTGCTCGGCGAGCGCCGGTGGGGCGCCCGGCGCCTCGTCGCCGTCCTCGGGGCCACCGTGCTCACCGTGGCCGTCGCCGCGTCCGCCGGCGTGACGGCCTGGGCCGGGCTCGGGGACGAGGTGAGCGTCGGACAGGACTCCCTGCCCGCGGTGTCGGTCGACCAGGCCACCGGGCCGGCTGCCAACCGGCTGCTGGTCCTCGCCCCCTCGGCGAGCACCGTCGACTACCGGCTCATCGGCGCCGAGCCGGGTGAGCTGCTCCGCGACATCGACCGCGCCCACCCGGTCACCGACCCCGGTCTCGGCGCGCTCGTCACCAGCATCGCGTCCGGCGTCGGCGACCTGCCCGGCGGGGCCGGCGCCCAGCTCGCCGACCAGGGCATCGGGTTCGTCTCGCTCCGCGGCACGCCGCAGAGCCCCCTGGCCCGATCCCTCGACGCGGCGGCGGGCCTGGCCCGGCTCGGCTCCACCGACGAGCAGACCCTGTGGCGGGTGCTGGCCCGCAGCTCGTCCGGGGCCGACGCCACCGCAGCCCTGCCGGTGCCGCCCTCCCGGGTGCGGGTGGTCGACAGCTCGGGGGCCCCGCTCCAGGGAGTGGACGTCGTCGGACCGCACGGCGCCGTCGACACCCCGCTCGCGGCAGGACCGGCCGGACGCTCGGTGGTCTTCGCGGAGGCGCCGGAGTGGGCCGACGTGGCCCAGGTGACGTTCGACGGCACGACGCTGCAGCGACTCTCCGCAGCCGGGCCGCCCACCTACCAGCTCCCCGCGACGGCCGGCCGCCTGAGCGCGGACCTGCCCCCGGCCAGGCAGCGCTGGTTCCTCGCCCAGCTCGCCCTGCTGGCCCTCGTCGTGTTCCTCGCGATCCCCTTCGGCAGCCGACGGTCACGGAGGCTGACATGAGCCGCCCCTGGCAGGGCGTGGTCCGGGCCGTCGCCGTGCTCGCGTCCGGCGGCGCTCTCGTGGCCGCCTCGTTGCAGGTCCCCGGCACCCTGTCGCTCGGCACACCGCTCAGCGCGATGGCCGAGGCAGGCCCCCGGCTCGTCGCGGTGCAGTCGGCGTCGTTGTCCTGCCCCGGTCCGGAGACCGAGGGGCTCGCGAACGTCCCCCCGGTCGCCGGGGTGACGACGGTCCTCGCCGCTGCGGCCCCTGCCCCGGCCCTCGCCGGCGTCGACCTGAGCGGCGCCGGACCGGGCCGCCTCGGCGTGCAGTCCACCCCGTCGGGGACGGTGCTCGGCCAGACCGACCAGCGGGCTGTCGTCGTTTCCGGCACCCTCCAGGGGGCCAGCGTGGGGCAGGTGACGGCGAACGGCTCGCTCGCGCCCGGCACCGGAGCCCTGCAGACCTGGCTCCGGACCCAGGGCGACGACCGTGCCCTCGTCACCACCGCGTGCACCGTGGCCAGAGCCGACCAGTGGCTCGTCGCCGGCGGCGGCGAGAGCACTCGCCGCGAACGCCTCGTCGTGACCAACCCGGGAGCCAACTCCGTCTCGGCCGACGTCACCGTCCTCGGGGCTGGCGGACCCATCGCGTCCGCCAACGGCAAGAACGTCGCCGTCCCGCCTCACGGGCGGGTCACCCTCCTGCTCGACGCGCTCGTGGGGCCGGAGAACACACCCGTCGTCCACGTGGCCGCGACGGGCGGCGTCGTCACGGCCGTCCTGCAGGACAGCTGGATCGACGGGGCCGTCGGGCGCGGCGCCGATGATGCCACGCCCACCGACGATCCCGCGACCGAGCAGGTCATCCCGGCGGCCTTCGTCGGCGGCCCGAGCCGGGTGCGCATCGGTGTCCCCGGTAGTGACGAGTCCGTGGTCCAGGTCCGGGTGCTCACCGCGACCGGACCGCAGGCGCTGCCCGGCGAGGGGGTGGTCCGGGTGCCTGCCGGGGCGGTGCGCGACGTGGACCTCAGTGCCCTCCCCGCCGGCGCGTATGCCGTGCAGGTCCGGTCCGACCACCCCGTCGTCGCCGGAGCCATGCTCGAACGACGCGGGGACGGCAAGGGTCAGTCGGACTTCGCCTGGACGGCGTCGACGGCGCCCATCCCGGTCATGACGGGCACCCCGCTGCCGGCTGCGGTCACGGGGACGCTGATGCTCGTGGGCACCGGCGCGCCCGCCGGCGCCACCGTTGTCACCGTGTCCGCCGCCGGAGCCGTCGCCTCCCGGGACGTCGCCGTGAGCGCCGACAGCGTCGCCGTCGTCGACGTCTCCGGGCTGTCCCAGGTCTGGGTGCTGCGGACCGCCGGCACACTTCGCGCCGGTGTCGCGCTCACCCTCGCGGACCAGGCCGGGGCCCCGCCGCTCTTCAGCATCGTCCCGCTCGGGCCGCTCCCGGTCAGCGTGCTGCAGGTCCCGGCGCGCGAAGTCCGGCGCTGAGGTGCTGCGCTGAGGTGCTGCGCTGAGGTGCTGCGCTGAGGTGCGGCCCTGACGTTGGCGACGAGGTCCGGTGCTGAGGTTCGGGGTCCGGCTGCGTCAGTGGTCGCTCTCGGGCCCCGGGTCGTCGTAGCCGGGGTCGAGCTCCTCGGGGGTGACCCCCAGCAGGGACGCGAGCTGCTCCGTCACCACCTCCGCGATGAGCGCCGACAGCTCGCGCTGGCCCTGGACCCGGGTCTCGACCGGGCGGCGGTAGACCACGATCCGGGGCGGGCGCCGCCCCTCTGCGCCGAAGAGGCGGCCCAGGGGGACCTCGGAGTGCTCCCACGGAGCCGGGTCGGAGGGGGGGACGTCCTCGACCCCGAACTCGACGGGCGGGAAGGCCCGCCCCCACGACTCCTCCAGACGGGTCGCCGCGTCGAGGACGAGCTCGTCGAACCGCTCGGCCCTGGTGGCCATCGCGGGGACGGCCGGCCACGCGAGCGGACCCCGGGGTCCCCGGCCGCGTCGGTCCCGGGTCCGCGGGGGGCAGGGGTGGGCGCCGGGGCCCGTCGAAGTCACCACGCCAGCCTACGGCGTGGCCCCGCGGCGCCCGGGGACGCGGCAACTAGAGTCCGGCTGTGGGTTTGACGAGGCAGTGCTCCAAGACCGGGTGCACCGGCGCTGCTGTCGCGACCCTCACCTACGTCTACCGCGACTCCACGGTCGTCCTCGGTCCGCTGGCGACCTATGCCGAGCCGCACACCTACGACCTGTGCGCCCGGCACGCCGAGCGACTGACCGTCCCCCGGGGCTGGGAGGTCGTGCGCCTCAGCGGCGACTACGTGCCGCCGCCGCCGACGAGCGACGACCTGCTGGCCCTGGCCGATGCGGTTCGCGAGGCGGGGCGCCCGCGGGGGCCCCGGGTCGGCGAGGTGGCCCGCACCCAGGCCCAGCGCGAGGCGGACACCGGAGCGGTCGAGGTCGGGCGCCGCGGGCACCTCAGGGTGCTGCGCGACTCCTGAGCGGCCTGCAACTAGGCTCATCCCTCGTGACTTCCTCATCGGCGCCGGTCCTCAAGGACTTCATCAAGGCCTACGACGTGCGGGGGGTGGTCCCCGAGCAGCTCAACGGGGACGTCGCGCGGGCGATCGGGTCCGCCTTCGCCCAGGTCGTCGCCCTGCCGGAGGACGCCCGCGCGGTGGTGGTCGGGCACGACATGCGCCCGAGCTCGCCGACGCTGAGCCGGGCCTTCGCCGAGGGCGTCGCCGCCCACGGCCTGGACGTGACCCTCATCGGCCTCTGCTCCACGGACGGGCTCTACTACGCCAGCGGCGCCCTGGGGCTGCCCGGCGCGATGTTCACCGCGAGCCACAACCCGGCCCAGTACAACGGGATCAAGCTCTGCCGCGCCGGAGCGCGGCCGGTCGGACAGGACTCCGGCCTGGCCGACGTGAGCGATCTCGCCCAGTCGATCCTCGACGCGGGCGATGGGCGCGACGCGGGAGACGCGGCCTCCCTTCCGGGGACGATCACCGAGCGCGACGTCCTGGCGGACTATGCCGTCTTCCTGCGCTCGCTCGTCGACCTGCGCGCCTCCCGGCCACTGAAGGTCGTCGTCGACGCGGGCAACGGCATGGGCGGGCACACCGTCCCCGCCGTCCTGGGCACGGATGCCGGCCTGGAGGCGCTCCCGCTCGAGATCGTGCCGCTCTACTTCGAGCTCGACGGGACGTTCCCCAACCACGAGGCGAACCCCCTCGAGCCCGAGAACCTGCGCGACCTGCAGGCCGCCGTCGTCGAGCACGGAGCGGACATCGGTCTCGCCTTCGACGGCGACGCCGACCGGTGCTTCGTCATCGACGAGCGCGGCGAGCCGGTGAGCCCGAGTGCCATCACCGCGCTGGTGGCCACGAGGGAGATCGACCGCGAGGTGGCCGCCGGCACCGACCCGGCCGAGATCACCGTCGTCTACAACGTCATCTCCTCGCTCGCCGTCCCCGAGATCGTCGCCGAGCACGGCGCCCGGGCGGTCCGCACCCGCGTCGGCCACTCGTTCATCAAGGCCGAGATGGCCCGCGAGGACGCGGTGTTCGGCGGCGAGCACTCCGCGCACTACTACTTCCGCGACTTCTGGTTCGCCGACACCGGGATGCTCGCAGCCCTGCACGTCCTGGCCGCCCTGGGCGAGGCGAGCGAGCCCCTCTCGACCCTCACCACGGCATACAGCCGGTATGCCGCGTCCGGCGAGATCAACAGCACGGTCACCGACGCCGCGGCGGCCACCGCCCGGGTCCGCGGCTGGGCGCAGAGCCAGGGCGGGGTGAGCTTCGACGAGCTTGACGGGATGACCGTCGAGCACCGGGGCGAGCCGATGTGGTGGATCAACGTCCGGGCGTCCAACACCGAGCCGCTGCTGCGTCTCAACGTCGAGGCGGCGGAGCGTGACACGATGGAGCACGTCCGCGACACCGTCCTCACCCTGATCAGAGAAGGACACGACCGATGAGCAGCATGACCATCGAGCCCTGGCTGCGCGAGATCCTGCGCTGCCCCGCCTGCCGCAGCACCCTCGCGGACGGCACCGGCCCGACGGGCGCTGCCGAGCTGCAGTGCACCGGCGAGCCGTGCGGCCGGGCCTACCGGATCGACGAGGGCGTGCCCGTGCTCCTCGTCGGCGAAGCGCGCTCGACGCGCGACTGAGCGGGCAGACCATGCCCGTCCTCGACGAAGCCCGGATCGACGACGAGGAGGCCATCGCGGCCCTGGACTCGCGCCAGACGCTGCGCTCGCTGGCCATGGCGGGGGCCCAGGTCCGCCAGGCCATCGACCTCACGGCTGACGCCGGCGTCCAGCGGGTCGGCGGCGGGGATCGACCGCGGTCGGTGCTCGTGGCGTCCCTGGGGGGGTCGGCCGTCGTCGCCGACGTCCTCGAGCTGCTGGCCGAGCCCGGCTCACCCGTCCCGGTCCACGTCCGGCGCAACCTGCCCCTGCCGGGCTGGGTGGGCGCCCTCGACCTCGTCGTCGCCGTGTCGCAGTCGGGCCGCGCCGAGGGGCCGCTCGCCCTGGCCGCCGAGGCCGCGCGCCGCGGCGCGTCCCTGCTCACCGTCGGGGCACCTCGCTCGCCGCTGGCACACCTCTGCGCCCAGGCGCGCGGGATCCACGTCGACATCCCCGCGGGGCTGACCTCGTCGCGAACCTCGTTGTGGGCGTTGCTGACTCCCGTCGTCATCGCGGCCGGAGCACTCGGTCTCGTCGATGCGGACCCCGGTGTCCTCGCCCGGGTCGCCGACCGCCTCGACCTGCAGGCCGGGCTCTTCCGGCCCGGCTCGGAGTCGTTCGTCAACCCGGCCAAGCTGCTGGCCGCCGAGCTCGCGGACGGGGTGCCGGTCGTGCTCGGTGACGGCCCCCTCACCGGGGTCGCCGCGGCCCGGGCGGCCTCGATGCTCGCGCGCACCGCCCGGATGCCCGCGACGTGGGGCGAGCTGCCCGACGCCGCGTCGCAGATCGTCGCGTGCTTCGACGGACCGTGGACCGACGCCGCCGAGCAGGCCGCGGGCCGCCCCCCGGGAGGCGACATCTTTGCCGACCCCTACCTCGATGCCCCGGCCAGTCCGAGACTGCGGCTGCTGATGCTGCGCGACGGCGGCGCCGGGGCCGAGGAGGTCGCTGCCGCAAGGCTGCTCGCCGATGCGGTCGTCCAGACTGCTCAGGACGCGGGGGTGCGGGTCAGTCAGCACTCGAGCGACCCGGGCCACCCGCTGGAGCGCCTTGCCGGCCACGTCGCGCTGACCGACTTCGCGGCGACCTACCTGGCCATCGGGCTCGGGATGGACCCGGGGCTCTCACCCCACGTCGCCGACCTGCGCGAGCGCACGAGGGACTAGTGTGTCGCGCCCTTGATTCTTTGGTTATTTATTAGCATGGGGTATGGCGAGAGCGGGACGACCCAAAGCGGAGTTGGTGTTGAGTGCTGAGGAACGTGAGCAGCTGAGCCGGTGGGTGCGTCGACATACGTCGGCCCAGTCGTTGGCGTTGC
>NZ_JBKJPP010000089.1:0-3136 GCF_046595215.1 Lapillicoccus sp.
AGGCCGAGCTGGTCGTCGACGGGCAGGGCCGGTTGCTGCGGGAGTCGCTGACCGCCCCAAACCACTGGGTCACCCGCAGCTTCGTCTACCCTGAGCCCTGACCAACGAGAAGGCCGGAACGACAGTCTCGGTGAGCGGGGTTTCGCTCTCAGGCGATCGAGATGGTCGAGGTGATCGGGCAGTACTCCATCTGGGCCGCGGCCACCGCAGGGGCCGCGGCGATGGCGACGGGGGCCAGCGCGGTCAGACTCAGCGCGGCAGCGATCAGCAGCCGCCGACCGGTCCCCAACCGGGGCCCGGGGCACAGGAGGCGCTCTACCCGGGCGATCGCCGCGATGTCGGCGGCGCCGAGCGCAACCGCGGGAACGGCCCCGCCGGCGAGCCGGATCAGAGCGCCGGCCACGGACAACCGGTCCCCGTGAAGCGCCGCGTCGTCATCGGCGATCATCTCCAGCAGCCGCGCCTGCTCCTCGCGGGCCCATCGAAGCCCGGGAACGAACGGCAGGGCCTGAGTGAGCGCCGCCGCGGTGGCCGCAACCAGATGATGCCGTCCACGTAGGTGCGCGCGCTCGTGAGCCAGCACTGCGACCAGCTCGGCGTCGTTCAACGCGGCGATCGCGGCCGAGGTGAGCACGATGGTGCGCGCCCGCCCGGGCAGGCAGTAGGCCGCCGCGGCGGGGTGGTCCACGACGAGGGCGTCCAGCACCGGGTCGCGGTGGGCCACCAGCTGCAAGCCCTTCAGGTGCTCGCCGCGGGCCCGGCGCGCGCCGCGCAGTCCGGCGCCGAGCAGGTAGCCGGCGCGGATCGCCAGAGTTAGTGTCAAGGCCGCGCCGGTGGCGTGGACAGCGGCGCCCCCGGGGGTGGCGTACTGGTTTCGCAGGGCCATGACGCACGCGTGAAGGACCTCGGCCAGGTTGGTGCTGGCGACCCCAGCGGGGACCACCACGACCAGACCGGCCAGCAGTAGGGCGCCCAGGATCGAGCCGGACAGGACCTGCCAGGCGGCCACGCCGAGCTTGGGTGCGCGCTGCGGCCAACGCGCGGCCCGCAACGCCGCGGCCCCGGCGGTGCCGGCGGTGCCGGCGTACACCAGCAACGCCAAGGACTCGGTCACCGTTGTCGCCTTCGCGGGCCGGGTGGCGGCTCGCTGGCGGCGCCAAGTCGCTCCAGCGCGGCTCGCAGCCGCGCGAGCTCGTCGGGATCCATCTGCTCGACGAAACGCAGCAGGGGGGCGGTCCGGTCATCGCTGGTGGACAGCACCGAGGCGATCAGATCGGCGGTGTGGTCGGCGCGGGTGCGCACGGGAGAGTAACGGTAGGCGCGGCCGTCCGGCTCGCGGGAAAGGACACCCTTGCGGTGCAGGTTGTCCATCACGGTCATGACCGTGGTGTACGCCAACTTCCGGTCCTCGATCAGGTCGTCTAGCACCTCGCGCACCGTGGTGGGGCGCTCCCACGTCCAGAGCCGGTCCATGACCACCGCCTCGAGCTCGCCGAGCTGTCGCGCCACGTGATGCCTTCCGTTCTGGATGCGGTAACTATGCACGATCGTAGATCACTCTGCCGACGCCCGCACCTGAACACCCGTACCAATAAGGCTGCCGGGTCGGTGGGACCAGACTTTTCGCAAGTGGCCGATCGCTCCCAGGTCGTCGATATCGTGTGGGTGCCATCCTTATCTACTATCATCGCTAGTAGCGCAGCAATGAGTGTTGAGGGGAGGCTCTGTGTCGTTTGTTGACTCGGTCAGGGACGTGGTGATGTCCGGGCCGATGCTGGTGGCCGCGCCGATCGCGGTGGCAGCTGGCGCCCTGTCCTTCTTCTCCCCCTGCTGCTTGCCGTTGGCACCCGGGTTCTTGTCGTTCGTCACCGGAAGCCTCGGCGCGGATGCGGCCCGGACGGGAATGCGTCAGTCAGCGGCGATGGCATCGGACACAACTTCGACCCACCCGCGCGCTGTGGCCCGCGCAAGGCCGGAACTTCGAGAAGCCTTCAGGGGGAGCCCTGCAACTCGATACAGCGGCTCACGGCGGCGCATGGGCCCGACGCCGGGCCGAGGCACGATGGTCGGTGCGGTGCTGTTCGTCCTGGGTTTCGCCGCGGTGTTCAGCAGCTACGGGGCGGCGTTCGGCGGGCTGGGATCCGTCTTGCTGGCGCACCAGCTGACCCTGACCCGGGTGCTAGGCGCGGTCACGATCGTGCTTGGCCTGTTGTTCGCCGGCGCACTGGTCCGGCTCCCAGGGGCCAACCGAACCGTCATGCCGCACTTCAGCCCGCCCCGCGGGGTCGCTGGCGCACCACTGCTGGGAGTCCTCTTCGGGCTGGGGTGGACCCCCTGCATCGGCCCCACCCTGGCCTCGGTGCTGACCCTGGCCACGACCGCCGGCGGGGCGTGGCGCGGCGCCGCGCTGGCGTTCCTCTACAGTTTTGGGCTGGGCATCCCATTCCTGCTAGCCGCCGCCTCGGCCGACCGGGCGATGGCCGCGTTCGCGTGGCCACGCCGGCACGCGAAGGCGCTCATGCGTACCGGTGGGATGATGCTGGTGCTCGTCGGCCTGCTGCAGGTCTCGGGAGCCTGGATCGCCCTCATCGCCCGCATACAGGTCCTGATCGGCGGGGTCCAACTCCCCCTCTAACCCGTCCGAGTGGTCACGGTCGTCAGTTCGTCGGGGGTTCAGGTCCAGGCTGTGGGGTCGCTGAGGTAGAGGCGCAGGCGGTGTCGAGGGCGTCTTCGGCGGTGCCGCTCTTCAGGCCGGTGGGGAGGAAGGAGTCCTGGTAGTCGGTGTGGCTGGCTCGGTGGATCGCGAAGCCCCAGATGCTGGCGGATCCGGCGTAGCGCAGCCGGCACAGGGGCAGGACTGCCCCGTCGGGTAGGACGGCGTCGACGTCGGCGAAGCCGGCCCGGTATCGCACGGTGATGTCGGTCAGGTCGGGCCAGCGCTGGCGGGCCCGGGCGCGCAGTCGCTGCTGCAGCGAGGACCTGGTCGAGTCGGGGATCTTGGCCACGGGCCCCATCCTGACCCAGACGTGCCGCGTGCGGGGTGTCGCTGGCGCCGGCCGCGCCCGGAGGGGACAACAGAGCCATGACTGTGTCGGGTCCCGTCGTGATCAGGCTGTCCGTCGTTGAGGGGGCGGTG